>DATLFN010000010.1 GCA_035540975.1 Acidimicrobiales bacterium | reverse complement strand
GGGGCGGGCGAGGACGTGGGCGAGGCGGGCACGGAGGGTGGCCCCATCGCCCGGCGCCGCCCCCTCCCGGCACGACGCGGCGGTCACCGCGCCGGCGGCGAGGAGGGCCATCACCCTGCGGTATGCGGTCATTGCCCCGGTCCTCGTCTCCATCGTGAGTCTTTTCCGGCCCCGGTGGGGAAGCAAAGGCTCGGTGCCGCGGACGACGCTTCCTCCCCACTCCACCAGCCCCGCCGCCGGCCGCCGCTTCGTGGCCGACGTCTTGTGGCAGCGCGGGTTCTCCACCGAGGTCATCGACGACGCCGTGCTGCTCACCAGCGAGGCCGTCACCAACGCCGTGGTGCACGCCGGCACCCCGATCGACGTGGTGGTGACGGTCGACGCCGCCATGGCGCGCATCGAGGTCCACGACGGTCACCCCGGCATACCCGTGGTGCGGGACCCCGCCCCCGACGCCGCGTCGGGCCGGGGGCTGCGGGTGATCGACTCGGTGGCCGAGGCGTGGGGCGTGCGCCGCTCGGACCACGGCACGTGCCTGTGGTTCGAGATGCGCCCCTGACGCCGGCGACCCGCACCCGCCGCGCCGGCCCCTTCCTACCGCCGCAGGCCGGCGGGACGGGGAGACAGCGGCACCAGGCGCCGGCCGACGTGGCCCAGCACGGCACCGATGGCGACGCCGCCGAGGACGTCGGAGGCGTGGTGGATGCGCACGTACACCCGGCTGGCGCTGACCACCACGGCGGCGGCGTAGTAGACGGGCCACAGCGGGTCGTCGTCGGCCAGCAGGGCGGCGGCCGTGAACGCGGCGGTGGCGTGACCGCTCGGGAACGAGCTGGTGCGCGGGCGGCGCAGGGGGAACGGGCGGTCGACCTCCCAGGGCGGGCGGGTCCGCCGGAAGAGCGACTTGATCCCGACGTTGACGAGCGCGGACTCGGCGAAGACGCCGGCGCCGACGCGCACGGCGGCCGTCCAGTCGTGCTCCGAGCGCAGACCCCGCAGCGACCCGAACATCAGCCAGATCATGCTGTGGTCGGCCAGGGCGGACGCCCCGTAGAACAGCCGGTCGGTCGTGGGGTTCCCGCGCAGGCGGTCGAACGCCTTGTCGACCCGGGCGTCGAGGTCGGCGACGCGCTGGCGCGTGCGGTCGGAGAGGAGGTCCACGGTCGGCGGGCTCGGCCGTTCAGACGGCGGCGACGGGCTCGGGCTCGCGGTCCGCGGTCGCCTCGGTCGGGTCGCCGCCCCACGCCGGGCAGAAGGGCTTGTAGGCGCAGTAGTCGCACAGCCGGGACGGGTGCGGCCTGAAGTCCTCGTGCTGGCACGCCCGCTCCACCGCCGCCCACACGGCCGAGGTCCGGGTGACCAGGCCCCGCACCGACTGCTCGCTCGGGACACCCACGATGGCGACCGGCTCGCGCAGGTGGAGCAGCTGCACCCGGGCCGGGCGCCGGCCGAGCATCTGCTCGCACAAGAAGGCGTAGAACTGGACGCCACCGAGGCGGCCGTTCTCGAACGACGCCCGTGGGGCCGACCCCGTCTTGTAGTCGGTGACGACCAGCTCGCCGTCCGCGTCGAGGTCGAGCCGGTCGATGATCCCGCGCAGCCGGAGGGTGCCGATCCGAGCCTCCAGCTTGAGCTCGAGGCCGATGGCGTTGACGGCGTTGGGGTCCTCGAGGCGGAAGGCGTTGGAGACGAGCGTGGCGGCGTCGGCCAGGAACTCCCCCTGGGCCTCGGCGTCCAGCTCGAGACCGGCGAACTCGGGATGGGCGGCCAGCTCGGCCCACGCCACCTCCAGCTGCGCCAGCGCGGCGGCCTCGGTGCGGGACCCGGCCGGGAACCGGGCGTAGAGCCGCTCCAGGGCCCGGTGGACGAGCGTGCCCTTGGAGGCCGACGGCGACGGCGGCTCGGGGAGCCGGTCGATGGCGGAGAAGCGGAAGGCCAGCGCGCAGTCCTTGAACGAGGCGACCCGGGAGGGCGACAGTGAGGTGGGCAGCGGCAGGCTCATCGGCTCCCAAGGGTAGAGCGGGGCTGCGACAGGGGCGTGGACCGCGGGCCGGACCGGCACGGCGGCTCGGCGACCGGCGGGCCGTGGTGGCACCCCCTCGCGAGACGCCGGGCAGCACGGTTCCCGCCGGGCCCCGGTGCGACCAGGATTCGGCTGTGAGCTGGGGGGCCTCCGAATCGGGTGTGGGCAGGGCGCCCGCCGGGCGCCCCGTCCTCACCGTGGTGTTCACGGACATCGTCGGGTCGACCGCCCTCATCGAGCGGCTCGGCGACGACCGCTGGGTCGAGGTCCTCTCCGCCCACGACGATGCGGTCCGCAGCGCCCTGCGCACCCACGGCGGCGAGGAGGTCAAGACGACGGGCGACGGGTTCCTGGCCGTGTTCGGGGACGCGGCGGGCGCCGTCCGGGCAGGAGTGCTGGCCCGCCGGCTGGTGGCGGCCCTGCGGGTGCCCGAGGTCCCCGAGGGCCTGGCCATCCGCGTCGGCGCCCACTCGGGCCCGGTCGTCCGCCGGGACGGCGACGTGCTCGGTCGTACCGTCCACGTGGCCCGGCGGGTGGCGGCGGCCGCCGCCGCCGGCGAGGTCCTGGTGTCGTCGTCGGTGCGGCTGGCCACGGGAGCCGACGAAGGCCTGCCCACCGGCTCTCCCCGCACGCTGCGCTTCGCCGGCGTCTCCGAGCCCCAGGTCGTCTTCTCCGTCGTCCCGGCGGGCGACGGCGACGGTGGCGCCACGGTCCACGTGCTCGACCGCACGCGGCGCCGGGCCACGGACGCCCCGGGCCGCACGCGCTAGGGACCGCCGGCCGGCGTTAGCCTCCGGTGGTGGACGCCGCGACCGAGGTGCGCCTCGCCAACCGGGCCTTCTACGACGCCTTCGAGACCTGCGACCTCGACGCCATGTCCGACGTCTGGGAGAGGTCGGAGCGGGCACTGTGCACCCATCCCGGCTGGGCGACGCTCAAGGGGTGGGGGGCGGTGGCGGGCTCGTTCTTCGCCCTCTTCCAGAGCAGGCAGACGCTCCAGTTCATCCTGACCGAGGAGCGGGTGTTCGTACAGGACGGCGTGGCCTGGGTGGCGGTCGACGAGAACCTGCTGGGCGACCAGGGCGGCTCGACGGTGGCGGCCGTCAACGTCTTCGTCCGCGAGATCGGGTCCGGCCGCTGGCGGATGGTGTGCCACCACGGCTCCGTGGTGAGCTCGGTCTCAGACGGCGAGGAGCCGGAGTAGGTCGGAGGCGTTGGTCACGGCGTCGTCGCGGAAGGTGTTCGAGAACACCACGTGGACCTGCTCGGCGGACGCCGCCATCTCCCGCACGGCCGGGACCCACGCCGCCAGCTCCTCCTCGCCGTAGCGGTAGGCGAAGCGCTCGCCGATGCTCAGGTCGGGCTCGTCCCACACCCCCGGGTTGCGGCCCGGGAAGCGCACGAACCCGACGTCCCCCGTGGTCGCCACCACCGGGCGACCGGCGTCCGGCGGCCGGTCCACGCACACGAAGCCGAGCCCCCAGTCCTCGAGGAAGGCGAGCGTCTCCTCGCAGGCCCGCCCGTCCAGCCAGCGGGGGTGGGCGAGCTCGACCACCACGGGCAGTTCGCCCAGCTCGCGCCTCGCCTCGACGAGCATCGCCCGCCCCGTCTCCCCGGGTTGCAGCCACGACGGGTAGCGGAGGACGACGGCGCCCAGGCGCCCGGCCTCGTGCAGGGGCCGGAGGGCGTGGTGGAACCGGGCCCACGCCTCGGACCGGCCGGCCGCCGTGAGGTGCCCGAGGTAGAGGCGCCGCCGGTCGCGCACCTCCGGGCGGACCTGGTCGCGCAGGTCCTCCCAGAGGGAGTCGGGCAGGGCGGCGCCGCCGGTGAGGAGCGTCCAGCCCCGGACGTCGATGGTGAACCCGTCGGGCGTGCGCTCCACCCACTGCCGGCACAGCTCGGGCGTGGGCGGGAAGCGGGCGGTGGCGTCGATCTCCACCAGCGGGAACCGGGCGGCGTAGTACGCGATGCGCTCGGCCGCCCTCATGGACCGCCGCGGGTACCAGCGGGTCCCGTGGACCAGCGTCCGTTCCGACCACGAACCGGCTCCCACCAGGACCCGCCCGGCCGTCGGGTGCCGTTTGCCCGTCATACCCAGGGGGTAGAGGCGACCGAACGGCGAACGAGGTCCCCGCCGCACTCATGCGTCTCGTCCTTCGACTCGATCTGCCGGCCGATGCCCGGTTCCTGACCATGGCCCGCCGTGCCATGGACGAGTACCTCGACGAGGCGGGGCTGGTGGGAGACGAGCGCGAGGACCTGGTGCTGGCCCTGGACGAGGCCTGCGCCAACGTCATCCGCCATGCCTTCCCGGGTGGCTCCGGGCGCATCTCGATGACGGCGGAGCGGTGCGAGCAGGAGGTCGTGGTGCAGGTCGAGGACGACGGCGTCGGCTTCGACGCATCGGCGCCCCGCCCGAAGCCCGGGCCCTACGACACCTCCGGCCGGGGCCTGTCCATCATCCGCGGAGTCATGACGTCGGTGGACGTCGACTCGTCGGCCGGCGGCACGCGCGTGGTCATGCGCAAGGTCCTGTCCGGCGGCGCCCACGACCTGGAGCTGGCGGCGCACTAGCGCTCAGCGACGGCGGAACCGGTCGGCGCCCAGGGCCGCCCGCGCCGCGTTGGCGCCGCACGCACCGTGCACGCCGCCGCCGGGGTGGGCGGACGACGACGCCAGGAACAGCCGGCGGACCGCCGTGCTCGCCCGCCCGAGCCCGGGAGTCGGGCGGAAGACGAGCTGCTGGTGGAGCTGCGACGTGCCGCCGTTGGTGGCGCCGCCGTGCAGGTTCGCGTCCGCTGCCTCGAGCGACCGGGGCGTGAGGACGTGGCGGCCGCGGACGAGGGAGCGGAACCCGGGCGCCAGCCGTTCGACCTCGTTCTCGATGCGGTCGGCCATGCGCCCGGCGTCGGCGTCGTCCCAGGTGCCCGTGATCCCGTCGTCGCCGGCGTCGCCCCGCACGTGCTGCGGCACGTGGGCGTAGGCCCACACCGCCTCCTTGCCCCGGGGCGCACGCGTCGGGTCGGCCCGCCCCTGCTGGCCCACGATGACGAACGGGGGGTCGGGCACCAGGCCGAGCTGGAGCTGCGCCGCCTGGAGCGTCAGCGTGTCGACCGAGTCGGCCACGTGCACCGTGCCGGCCCTTCGGGCTGCCTCGGCCGTCCACGGGATCGGGGCGTCGAGGGTCCAGTCGACCTTCACGGTGGCGTGGTCCCACTGGAACCGGTCGAGGGCACGGACCACCCGGCCCGGCAGGTGCTCCTCGCCGACCAGGTCGCGGTAGAGGGCGGGGGCGGTCACGTCGGCCAGCACCGCTCGGCCGGCGCCCACCTCGTCGCCCGCCGCCGTGCGCACGGCGACGGCCCGGCCGTCGCGCACGACGATGCCGGTGACCGGCGTGGAGCACTGGAGCTTCCCGCCCGCCGACGTGAGCCGCGAGACGAGGGCGTCGGTCAGCCGGCCGGCGCCCCCCTCGGGCACGGGCCAGCCCTGCTCCTGGCCGATGGCGGCCAGCAGCCAGCCCGTGAGCCCACCGACGGGCGACTCGGGGAACACGTCGGTGTGGAGGGCGCACCCGGCCAGCAGCCGGCGGGCCGACTCGCCGGCGAACTCCTCCTCGCCCAGCCGCCGCACCGGGAGCATCAGGAACCGCACCAGCTCCACCAGCTCCGACGGGCGGGTGGCGCCCACCAGCCGCATCCCCCCCCGGACGGGCGGGAAGGGGGACAGCAGCGACTCCAGCAGCGGGCCGCCGATGCGCTCCCACTGCCCGTACAGGTCGCGCCAGGCGTCGCCGTCGCCGGTCATGGTGGTCTCCAGCGAGGCGGCGGTCTCGTCGAGGTCGGTGGACACCACCGGGCACGTGCCGTCGGCCGCCGGGTGGGCGAGGGCGACGGGGGAGCGGCACCACCGCAGCCCGTGCGCCTCGAGGCCCAGCGACCGGATGACGGGCGACGCCACGGCCAGCGGGTAGAAGGCGCTGAACACGTCGTTCACGAAGCCCGGCTCGATCAGCTCGGCCGACTTCACCGCCCCGCCCGGCTCCGGTCGCGCCTCGAGCACGGTGACGTCCCAGCCCCGGTCGGCCAGCACGTTGGCGGCCACCAGACCGTTGGGGCCGGCCCCGATCACCACGGCGTCAGGCATCCGGGGAGCCTACGGCGGCTACAAAAGGGGGATGGCACCGCTCGGCACGGACGCAGCACGGTGGGGCATCCAGCCCGGCTACTCGGACTTCCGCGACGTCTGGCGGGAGGCCCCGGAGTCGACCGTGCGGGCGCTGCTGGAGGCCATGGGCGCCGGCGCCTCGCCGCCTCCGCGCCCGGCCGACGCCCGCCACCCCGACGGTACCGTCATGGTCGTCACCGAGGGGGAGGAGCTCCCCCTGCCCGGGCGCTGGGGCCTGGCGACGGAGGACGGGGGCGACGCCGCCGTGGACGGATCGCTCCCTCCCGACGTCCCCCTGGGCTACCACCGCCTCCGGCGGGACGACGACGGCCACGCCGTGTCCCTGATCGTGACGCCGCCCGCCTGCCACCTCGCCGACGACCTGCGGACGTGGGGGTGGGCCGTGCAGCTGTACTCGGCGCGGTCGGGCGCCAGCTGGGGCATCGGGGACCTGGGCGACCTCCGGCGCCTGGGCGGGTGGTCGGCGGGCCAGGGCGCGGGGATGGTGCTGGTGAACCCGCTCCACGCCGCCCAGCCGGCGGGCGCGCAGCAGGCCAGCCCGTACTCCCCGTCGAGCCGGTGCTTCCGCAACCCGCTGTACCTGCGGGTAGAGGACGTGCCCGGCGCGTCGGCGGCGGGCGGCGACCTGGAGGCGCTGGCGGCGGCCGGCCGGGCGCTCAACGACCGCCGGCTGATCGACCGGGACGAGGTGTGGCGGCTCAAGGCGGCCGCCCTGGAGCGGCTGTGGTCGGGCTTCGCCGGCGACGCCGCGTTCCGGCGCTGGTGCGACGAGCAGGGGGCGCCGCTCAAGGGGTGGGCCCGGTTCTGCGCCATCGCCGACGTCCACGGCCTCCCGTGGACGTCGTGGCCGGCCGAGCTCCGGCGCGCCGACGGTCCCGCCGTCGCCCTGTTCGCCCGTCGCCACGCCGACCGCGTCCGGTACCACCAGTGGCTCCAGTGGCTGCTGGACGTGCAGCTGGGCCGGGCCGGTGAGGAGGTCGGCGTGGTCCAGGACCTGGCCATCGGCGCCGACGCCGGCGGGGCCGACGCCTGGCTGTGGCAGGACTGCTTCGCCCTCGACGTGCGGGTCGGCGCGCCGCCCGACGAGTTCGCGGTCAAGGGCCAGGACTGGGGCCTGCCGCCCCTCGACCCGTGGCGCCTCCGCGACGCCGCCTACGAGCCGTTCGTGGCCACCCTGCGGGCCGCCTTCCGCCACGCCGGCGGCGTGCGCATCGACCACGTCATGGGCCTCTTCCGGTTGTTCTGGGTGCCGGAGTCGGCCGCCAGCCCGGCCGAGGGCACCTACGTCACCTACCCGTGGCACGACCTGCTCGGCATCCTCGCCCTGGAGAGCGCCCGGGCGGGCGCCTGGGTCGTGGGCGAGGACCTGGGCACGGTGGAGCCCTTCGTCCGGGAGGAGCTCGCCCGCCGGCGGGTCCTGTCGTACCGGCTCGTCTGGTTCGAGCCCGACCCGCCGGCCAAGTACCCGCAGCGGGCGCTGGCGGCCGTGACGACCCACGACCTGCCCACCGTGGCCGGCCTGTGGACGGGGAGCGACCTGGAGGAGCAGCAGCGCCTCGGGACCGACCCCAACGTCGAGAGCACCCTCGCCATCCGCGACCGGCTGCGCCACTGGACGGGGGCGGCCGACGACGAGGCGGTGGGCGAGGTCGTCCTCCGTACCCACCGGCTGCTGGGGGAGGCGCCGTCCATGGTGGTGGCCGCCACCCTCGACGACGCCCTGGGCGTGGAGGAGCGGCCCAACCTCCCGGGGACGACGACGGAGCGTCCCAACTGGAGCATCGCCCTGCCCCTGCCCCTGGAGGACGTCGAGTCCGATCCCGGCGTGGCTGCGGTGGCCGAGGCGATCGGCCGCCGCCCCCCGCCGCCGCCGTAGCCCTCCCCAGCCCCGAACCTGTCGCGGAAACGACTCGGATCCGGGTCGTTCCGGCGACAGGTTGCCCACCCGGGCCCACCGGGGGGGCCGCGTCCTAGGCTCGGCCGCCCATGGACCTGCCGGTGATGCCGCCCGTCGGCCCCATGCTGGCCAAGGCGGCCAAGGAGCTGCCACCTTCCGGCCCCGTGCTCTACGAGCCCAAGTGGGACGGGTTCCGCTGCATCCTGTTCCGCGACGGCGACGACGTCGAGCTCGGCAGCCGCAACGAGAAGCCGCTCACCCGCTACTTCCCCGACGTGGTCGAGGCGGCCCTGGCCGAGCTGCCCGAGCGGGTGGTGATCGACGGTGAGATCGTCATCGCCGGGGACGAGGGGCTCGACTTCGAGGCCCTCCTCCAGCGCATCCACCCGGCCGAGTCCCGGGTCCGGCGCCTGGCCGAGGAGACCCCGGCGTCGTTCGTGGCGTTCGACCTCCTCGCCCTGGGCGACGACGACCTCCGCCGGCGCCCGTTCGCCGAGCGCCGGGCCGCCCTGGTGGACGCGCTGGCCGGGGCGAGGCCGCCCGTGCACCTCACCCCGTGCACCGAGGACCGGGGTGTGGCGAACGACTGGTTCCACCGGTTCGAGGGCGCCGGCCTGGACGGCGTGGTGGCCAAGCGGCTCGACCTGCCCTACCGGGAGGGCGAGCGGGTGATGGTCAAGGTGAAGCACGAGCGCACGGCCGACTGCGTGGTGGCCGGGTTCCGCTGGCACAAGAGCGGCCCCGTCGTCGGCTCGCTGCTCCTCGGCCTGTACGACGGCGAGGGCGTCCTCCATCACGTGGGCGTCGCCGCCGCGTTCACCATGAAGCGCCGCCAGGAGCTGGTGGCCGAGCTGGAGCCGTACCGCACCGAGCGCGACGACAGCCGCTTCGACGGCCGGGCCCCCGGCGGCCACAGCCGGTGGAACGCGGGGCGCGATCTGTCCTTCGAGCCTTTGCGCCCCGAGCTGGTGTGCGAGGTGGCGTACGACCACCTGGAGGGCGACCGCTTCCGCCACGCCACGCACTTCCGGCGCTGGCGGCCCGACCGGGACCCGGCCTCGTGCACCTACGCCCAGCTGGAGGCGGCCGTGCCCGAGGAGCTGGCCCAGGTGTTCGGCGCCGGCTCCTGACGACACCGGCGGAGGCGCGGCGGGCAGCGTCCGGCCACCTGTTAGCTTCTCGCCCATCGCTGGCCGACCGGGCGGAGGAGATCACCCATGACCATGACGCCACCGCGTCAGAAGGTGGACCGCGACGAGGTCTTCCTCGAGTACACCAAGAGCATCTGCCCGGTCTGCAAGACCGTCATCGACGCCGAGGTCAACGTCAAGGACAACAGGGTCTTCCTGCGCAAGCGCTGCACCGAGCACGGCAAGTTCGAGGCCCTGCTCTACAGCGACGCCGAGATGTACTTCTCGTCGCTGCGCTACAACAAGCCCGGCACCTACCCCCTGGAGACGCAGACCGAGGTCAAGGACGGGTGCCCGCTGGACTGCGGCCTGTGCCCCGAGCACAAGCAGCACGCCTGCCTCGGGATCATCGAGGTCAACAGCGGCTGCAACCTCGACTGCCCCATCTGCTTCGCCGACTCGGGCCACCAGCCCGACGGCTTCTCGCTCACCATGGACCAGGTGGAGGCCGGCCTCGACGCCTTCGTCCGCTCCGAGGGCGAGCCCGAGGTCGTCATGTTCTCCGGCGGCGAGCCCACCATCCACCCCCGGATCCTCGAATTCATCAAGATGGCGCAGGACAAGGGCGTCCACATGGTGACGCTCAACACCAACGGCATCCGCCTGGCCCACGACCGCAAGTTCGTGCGCGAGCTGGCCGAGCTGAAGCCCACGATCTACATGCAGTTCGACGGCTTCGACCCGGAGACCCACATCAAGATCCGGGGCCGGGACCTGCGCGAGGCCAAGCAGAAGGCGCTCGACAACTGCGCCGAGTTCGGCCTCGGCGTCTCGCTGGTGGCGGCCATCGAGAAGGGCCTGAACGAGCACGAGCTGGGCGACATCATCCGCTTCGGCGTGAAGCACCCCGCCGTTCGGTCGGTGGCCTACCAGCCCGTCACCCACTCGGGCCGCCACGTTGAGTTCGACCCGATGCAGCGGCTCACCAACGCCGACATCATCCACGGCCTGGTCGACCAGTGCGGCGACTGGTTCCGGCTCTCGGACTTCGTGCCCGTCCCCTGCTGCTTCCCGACGTGCCGGAGCATCACCTACCTGCTGGTCGAGGGCGAGACCGTCGTGCCCATCCCGCGGCTGGTCGACGTGGACGACTACCTCGACTACGTGAGCAACCGGGTCATGCCCGACATGAGCGTGCGGGGCGCCCTGGAGAAGCTGTGGAGCGCGTCGGCGGTGCCCGGTACCGACGGCAACACCGGCAATCAGCTGGAGTGCGCCACCTGCGGCATCGACCTCCCCGAGGCGCTCAAGGACATCGCCGACAAGTCGTTCATGGTGGTGATCCAGGACTTCCAGGACCCGTACACGCTGAACGTCAAGGCGCTCATGAAGTGCTGCGTCGAGGAGATCACCCCCGACGGCCGCCTCATCCCGTTCTGCGCCTACAACTCGGTGGGCTACCGCGAGGAGATCCGCGAGCAGCTCAGCGGCGCCTTCGTGCCGACCATCGTCCCGAACGCCAGCGAGCTCCAGCCCATCCTGCTCACCACCAAGTACGGGTCGAAGACGTTCGGCAACGGCGGGAACGGCGGGAACGGCGGCGACGGCGGCGACGGCGAGGCGCGCCCCTCCAGGCACGTCCCGGCCGACGCCACGAACATCGGCAGGAACCTCCGGTCATGACCGAGGGGCCGGCGATCCTCGCCGTCGAGAACCCCGAGGAGCTGAAGGTCTGCTGCTCCACCGCCTACCAGCGCGACGCCGTGGCCCTCATCCTGGGCGAGTCGTACCACCCGGGCGGGCTGGACCTGACCCGGCGCCTGGCCCGCTCGATCGACCTGCGGACGGGCCAGCGGGTGCTGGACGTGGCCAGCGGCCCGGGCGCCACCGCCTTCCTGCTTGCCGCCGAGTTCGGCGTGGAGGTGGACGGGGTCGACCTGGGCGACCAGCAGGTGGCGGCGGCCAACGCCAAGGCGGCCGCCAACGGGCTGGCCGAGCGGGTGCGCTTCCACGTGGGCGACGCCGAGCGGCTGCCGCTGCCCGACGAGTCGGTCGACGCGGTGGTGTGCGAGTGCGCCTTCTGCACCTTCCCCGACAAGCCCACGGCCGCGTCGGAGATGGCGCGGGTCCTCAGGCCGGGCGGGCGCATCGGCATCACCGACGTGGCCCTCGACCCCGACCGCCTCCACGAGGAGCTGAAGACCCTGGCCGGGTGGGTGGCCTGCCTGGCCGACGCCCGGCCCGTCGAGCAGTACGTCGACCTGCTGGCCGACGCCGGGCTGAAGGTCACCCTGCGGGAGGCGCACGACGCCGCCCTGGCCAGGATGATCGAGCAGATCGACGCCCGCCTGGTGGCGTTCCAGATGGCCAAGGTCCCGGCCCTCGACGGCGTGGACTTCGGCACCGCCCGCCAGCGCACGGCCCTGGCCGCCCGGGCGGTCCGGGACGGCATCGCCGGCTACACCCTGCTCGTCGCCGAGAAGGCCTGAACCGGCACGCCGCCCCGGTCGCCCCGGCGCACGGCGTGCGGAGGACGAGCGGCCGAGCAACGCTCGGCGCCATCGGGCAAGATCGCGTCATGCGCCGACCGACCGCCCTCGCCGCCGCCCTGTTCCTGGCCGGGAGCCTCGTCGCCTGCGGCTCGGACGACGACGGCGAGGAGGACGCCGGCACCGGTGGCGACGCGTTCACCCGGGTGGTCCAGGCGGCCGACTTCAGCTTCGACCCGACCGAGATCGAGGTCGAGTCGGGCCGGGCGGTGACGCTCCAGATCGACAACTCCGGTGAGGTCCTGCACAACCTCAACATCGCCGACCTCGAGGTGGACGTCGACGCCGGGCCGGGCGAGTCGGGGCGGGCCCGCATCACCCCGGAGCCGGGGACCTACACCTTCCAGTGCAAGTACCACCCGTCCCGCATGCAGGGCACGCTCACCGTCACCTGAGCGCCACGGGCGACGTGGCCGGACCTGTGGCGGGAACGACCCGGATCCGAGTCGTTCCGGCGACAGGTTCCGGGGCACGGCCGGTGATACGACGTATCCCGGGGCGGGCGGGGGGTTCGAGTGGGCATGGCGCTCACGCTCTCCGCCCCCGACTGGATCGTCGCCTCGCCGGCGGCGTGGCGCGACCGGGAGGCGGGCCGGCGCGCCGGGCGCGCCGTCGCCCTGGCGGGGGCCGGCCTCACGCCCGTGTCCCTCATCGCCGGGTCCACCTTCGGCGTCGGGCTGCGGGCGGCCGCCGTCGCCGTCCTCCTGCCCGCCCTGGCGCTCGTCGCCGTCCTGGCCGCCGGCGACCGCCCGACCGCCGGCCTGGTGCGACGGGCCGTCGGGGCCGGCGTGTCGGCGACCGCCCTCTACGACGTGTCGCGGTTCGTGTTCCTGGCCATCGGCGTCGTCGACCGCGACCCGATCCCGCACATCGGCGTCGAGCTGGGGCTGGCGCCGCCGGCACTGTTCGGGTACCTGTGGCGCTACCTCGGCAACGGGGCCGGCCTGGCCCTCGCCTTCCTCGCCCTGGGCCTGCGGGGCCGGGCCGCCGGGGTGGTGTACGGGCTGGCCGCCTGCGCCGGGCTGCTGGTCACCCTCGCCCTGTCCCCCTACGGCGAGGAGATGCTGTTCCCGCTCGGACCGGGGACGGTGCTCATGGCCACCGTCGGGCACGCCCTGTTCGGCGCCGTGCTCGGTGGCCGGGCAGCCGCCGTCGCCGTCACGTCCTGACCGGGCGGCCGTGGGTCGCCACGCCACCGGGGACTGGCGGCAGGAAGGGGCGCTGTTCGCCCGATCCTGCCGCCGGAACGGTGCGGGTGCCGGCGCGGAGGGAGCGGCCGTTACCTCGCGCCGCGTCCCGGGTACGCGCGAGGTGATCGATGCAACGAGGCAGAGAGGGGAGACATCCCATGGCCCAGCAGGTACATCGAGGTTCGGCCTCCCGGCCCGTCGCCGACGTCATGTCCACCGATCTGGTCACCGTCCACCCCGAGGCCACCATCGCCGACGTCGCCCGCCTCATGCGCGACCACGACATCGGCCCCGTCGTGGTCGTCGACGACGAGTCGGTGTTCGGCATCGTCACCGACCGCGACATCGTCGTCCGGGCGGTCGCCGACGGGCAGGACGCCGAAGCCACGCCGGTGGGCGATGTGGCGTCCACGTCGGTCACCACCATCGACCCCGAGGACACCTTGGAGGTCGCGGCGGAGGCCATGCGGTCGCAGGCCGTGCGCCGGGTGGTCGTGACCGAGCGGGGCCGACCCCTCGGCATCCTGTCGCTGGGCGACCTGGCCCAGACCGAGGACGCGGCCGACGAGGCGGGCGCCGCCCTGGGCGACGTCAGCGCCGCGCCGCCCCAGGACTAGCGCCGCGCCGCCCCGGGACTAGGGGGCGCCGGTCCCGCTCGACAGGCGGGCGAAGAGCTCGGCCAGCTCCTCGCCCAGGCTGGCGGGCGTGGTGTACCCGTCCTCGGCGCGGATGGCGTCGAGGTGGTCGCGGACCGACTCGATCGTGAGGTCGGGGTCGAACCACCCGTGGGTGAGGCCGGTGAAGAAGCGGGACACCCGCCCGCCGCCCACCTCGAACACCTCGCCGGTGACCGGGCACTCCTCCGAGCACAGCCACGCCACCACGGGCGAGACCAGGGCGGGGGACAGGCGCTCGGCCAGCGGGCCCAGCAGGTCCTCGGTCAGCCGGGTGCGGGCCAGGGGGGCGACGGCGTTGACCCGGATGCCGTGGCGGGCGCCCTCGGCGGCCAGCACCCGGACGAGGCCGATGACCCCCGTCTTGGCCGCGCCGTAGTTCGACTGCCCGAAGTTGCCGAGGATCCCGGAGCTCGACGTCGTGCACACCACCCGCCCGTAGGCCTGCTCGCGCATGCGCACCCATGCCGGCCTCGTCACCCAGAACGCACCCTTCAGGTGGACGTCCAGCACCGGGTCGAGCAGCTCGGGCGTGAGGTTGTGGAACGCCTTGTCGCGCAGGATGCCGGCGTTGTTGACCACGACGTCCACCCGCCCGAAGGCCGCGACTGCGGTGGCGATCACCGCCTCCCCGCCCTCGGGGGTCGCGACGCTGTTCGTGTCGTGCACCGCCTCGCCGCCGAGCCCGACGATCTCCTGCGCCGTGCGGGCGGCCGGCCCCTCGTCGGCACCCACGCCCGCCGGCGAGCTGCCCACGTCGTTGACCACCACCCGGGCGCCGCGGGAGGCGAGGAGCAGGGCGTGCTCGCGCCCCAGGCCGCCGCCGGCACCGGTCACCACCGCCACCCGCCCGTCGAAGCCCACGTCGCTCACGGGGGCGCAGCGTAGGGGCCGGTCCCCGGCACCCGTGGTGGCGGGTACCATCTCCGTGCTGCGGGGCCCGGGGTTTCGGCGGGGCCGCGCTCGGCCGCTCGGCGGAAACGGCAGACCTCGGGAGGACTTCCCCACCGACCATGACGGAGAACGCCCGGCGGCGCGCCCGCCGTTCCACCGCTTCCCACCGGGCCGCACGGGCGGCTCGCCCCCTGGTCGCCGCCCTGGCGGCGGCCGCGCTGGCGGTGGGCGCAGGCGGCGACGCCGTCGCCCAGGTCCTCGAGCCGGAGCCGACCACCACCACCACCACCGCACCGGGACCTCCGCCCCCCGACACCACCACGACGCCACCGCCAGCGCGGCCGCCGCCAGGGCGGCGACCAGGGGGCGAGCCGCCCGTGCGGCCCGGTGGGAAGCGGTGGAACGGCGGGCGCGCCGCCGGGCGTTCTCCGTCATGGTCGGTGG
>DATLFN010000009.1 GCA_035540975.1 Acidimicrobiales bacterium | reverse complement strand
GGCATCAAGCCCTACTCCAAGATGGGCGTGCTGAAGATCAAGGACGAGGTGGACGTCAGGTCTCCGTCGCCCTGCCCTCGGCGTAGCGAGCGAGGGTCGGTCCGCCGCCCGCCGCCCGCCGCCCGGCGCCGGCCCGGTCGCGGCATCCCTAGATGTACCGGGCGGCGCCGAGGACGCGGAGCACCACGGGCGCGGGCGGGATCTCCGGCAGTTCGGGGACGGGCAGGGGAGGCGGCACCTTGAACGACCGCATGGCGGCCGCGATGCCCGCCTCGCACATGAGGTTCCCGTCGAAGCCCTGGTAGGGGTACTGGACCATCCAGGGGACGCCCCCGCCGAACGTCGGGCCGTTCCGGCAGGCGGCGGCCGCCTCCTCCACGTTGTTCGGCCCGGCGATCCAGTTGGGGAGGCCGGGGGAGAACCCACCCACGATGACGCCCCACTGGTACGACGTCGAGTAGACGCCCACCTCGATGCCGTGCCGGCGGAGGGCGTCGATGGCGCCTTGAACGATGCGGGCGTTGAGGCCCTTGTCGCCCGACCACCGGTTGGCGGTCTCCACGTCGAGCCACCACATCGGGGCCGAGACGCCCCGGGCCGTCGCCTCGCGCACGGCGTGGGTCACGCCCTGGAGGCCCCACTGGTACATCTGGCAGGCGACGTCGTCGAGCGCGCACCACTGACCCATCTGGGCGGCGACGTTGGGCTCGGCGGCCCTGGAGGGCCAGTTCACGTTGACGTACAGGCCGCCCAGGGTGCCGCCCCGGGTGGACCAGCGGTGCTGCTCGGCCAGGCACGGGTTGACGTCCCAGAGGTGGCCGTCGGTGACGCCGATGATGGCGTAGCCGGCCTGGCCGCCGGGGAAGGGCCTGCCGCACTGCGGCCACGAGATGTCCCAGCCGAAGGTGCTGGCCAGCGTCCGGGTGTCGGGAGGGACGGCGTTGCCGACGCCCGAGGCGATGCCCACGACGGGGCGGTGGACGGACGCGTCGGCCGCCGACCCGTAGAAGCCGGCGTCGCCGAAGGCGAACACGCCCCCGTCGCTGGAGGCCACCCAGTACCCGGCGCCGGCCGGAGTGGGGGCGATCCCGACCACCGAGCGGTTGCCGGCCCGGCCGAGGGCCGACCCGTGGAAGCCGGCGTCGCCGAAGGCGAACACGCCCCCGTCGCTGGCCGCCAGCCAGTAGCCCTGGCCCGAAGGGGTGGAGGCCAGGTCGACGACGGGGCGCATGAGGTCGATGCCGCTGGCCCCGCCCAGCCAGGGTGCGTCGCCGAAGGCGAAGACGCCCCCGTCCCTCGCCACCACCCAGTAGCCCTTGCCGGTGGGCGTGGCCACGATGGCCGTCACGGCTGAGTTGAGCGGGGTGCCGGCCATGCCGCCCAGCCACGGCGCGTCGCCGAAGGCGAAGACGCCGCCGTCGGCGCCGACCAGCCAGTAGCCCTGCCCGGTGGGTGTCGCCGCGATGTCGACGACCGGGTTGTTCAAGGCGGCGCCGGCGACGCCGCCGAGGTACGGCGCGTCACCGAAGGCGAACACCCCGCCGTCCCGGGCGGCCAGCCAGTAGCCGTTGCCGGACGGGGTGTTGGCGATGCCTGCCACGCCGCCCTGGAGGGGGGCACCGCTGGCCGCTCCGGCGAACGCCGCCCGCCCGAAGGCGAACACCCCACCGTCCGACGCGGCCAGCCAGTAGGCCGGCCCGGGGCGGAGCGGACGAGCCTCCGCCGCGGCGGGGTCGGCGGCCCGGGCGCCGAGGGTGCCGGCCAGGGGCACGACGCCACCGACCAGCACCGCGACCACGGCGGCGGCGAAGAGCGAGGAGCGCGCGGGAGTTCGAAGAGGCATCGGTTCGCGTGCGGGCGTACCGAGTCCCGCACCCCCCGGTGCCGTTGCTCAGCCGCCGCAGAAAGTTCTTCCGGCGAAGTATGGCAAGTCGAAAGCCGATTTTGTTGACTTTCTTCGTCGCGGCCGGGATTTTCTCCCAGCTCGGGCCGGCGGGCGCCGGGGGCTACCGGTGGCGGGCCCGGATGAGGTTGAGGGCGCCGCCGGCCCGGAACCAGTCGATGTGCTCGGGCGAAAGGGTGTGGAGCGCCTCGAAGTCGACGCTCGTCCCGTCCTCCCGGTCGATCCGGCACCGCACCGGCGCGTCGGGCGCCAGGGACGCGAGCCCGACGACCGAGATGGTGTCCGTCTCGCCGATCTGCCCGTACGTCGCCGGGTCGGCGAACGTCAGCGGCAGGACCCCCTGCTTCTTCAGGTTGGTCTCGTGGATCCGGGCGAACGACCGCACCAGGATGGCCCGGCACCCGAGGTGGCGGGGCTCCATGGCGGCGTGCTCCCGGGACGAGCCCTCCCCGTAGTTCTCGTCGCCCACCGCCACCCACGACACGCCGCTGTCGTGGCAGTGGCGGGCGGCGTCGGGGTAGGGCTCGGGAACGCCGTGGACGGGGCAGCGCCCGACGCCCGCCTCGCCGGTGAAGGCGTTGACGGCACCGAGGAACAGGTTGCGGCTGATGTTGTCGAGGTGGCCCCGGTAGCGCAGCCACGGGCCGGCGGCCGAGATGTGGTCGGTGGTGCACTTGCCCACCGCCTTCATCAGGACCGGGAGCCGGACGAGGTCCTGGCCGTCCCACGCCGGGAACGGCTCCAGCAGCTGGAGCCGGTCGCTGTCGGGCCGGACGACCACCTCCACGGTCGACCCGTCCTCGGGCGGGGCGAGAAAGCCCTCCTCGCCCGGCTCGAACCCCTTGTCGGGCAGCTCGTCGCCCACCGGCGCCTCGAGGACGACGCCGTCCACGGCGTCGGTGAGCGGGTTGAAGTCGAGGGTCCCGGCCAGGGCGTAGGCCATGACCGTCTCCGGGGAGGTGACGAAGGCGAGGGTGGACGCCATGCCGTCGTTCCGCTTGGGGAAGTTGCGGTTGTACGAGTTCACGATGACGTTGGGCTCGCCCTCGGCCACGTCCTCGCGCTTCCACTGCCCGATGCACGGGCCGCAGGCGTTGGCCAGGACCGTCCCCCCGACTGCCTCCAGGTCGGCCAGCAGCCCGTCGCGCTCGATGGTCGCCCGCACCCGCTCCGAGCCGGGCGTGACGAGCAGCGGCGTCTTCACCCGCAGGCCCTTGGCGGCGGCCTGGCGGGCGACGTGGGCGGCCCGGGTGATGTCCTCGTACGAGGAGTTGGTGCACGAGCCGATCAGCGACGAGCTGATGCGCAGCGGCCACCCGGCGGCCCGGGCGTCCTCGCCGATCCGGGACACGGGGTGAGCGAGGTCGGGGGTGTGGGGGCCGTTGAGGTGCGGCTCGAGGGTGTCGAGGTCGATCTCGACCACCCGGTCGAAGTGGCGCCTGGGGTCGGCGGCCACCTCGGGGTCGGCGCGCAGGTGCTCGGCGACGGCCGCGGCCCGGTCGGCGATCGCCTCCCGGCCGGTGGCCTTCAGGTAGGCGACCATGTGGTCGTCGAAGCCGAAGAGGGAGGTGGTGGCACCCACCTCGGCGCCCATGTTGCACACGGTGGCCTTGCCGGTGGCGCTGACGGACTCGGCGCCCGGGCCGAAGTACTCGACGATGGCGCCCGTGCCGCCCCGCACGGTGAGGATCTCGGCGACCTTGAGGATGATGTCCTTGGGCGACGTCCAGCCGCTGAGCGTGCCCGTGAGGTGGACGCCGACGAGCCTGGGCCAGCGCAGCCCGAAGGGCATGCCGACCATGACGTCCACCGCGTCCGCCCCGCCCACCCCGACGGCCACCATGCCGAGGCCGCCGGCGTTGGGGGTGTGGGAGTCGGTGCCGATCATCATCCCGCCCGGGAAGGCGTACTGCTCGAGCACGACCTGGTGGATGATCCCCGACCCCGGCTTCCAGAACCCGATGCCGTACTTGGCCGACACCGTCTGCAGGAAGTCGTAGACCTCCCGGTTGACCTCCTCCGCCACCGCCAGGTCGGTGGGGCCGTCCACCCGGGCCTGGATCAGGTGGTCGCAGTGGACGGTGGTGGGGACGTGCACGGAGGGCAGCCCGGCCGTCATGAACTGGAGGAGCGCCATCTGGGCGGTGGCGTCCTGCATGGCGACCCGGTCGGGGCAGAGCTCCTCGTACGACCGGCCCCGTTCCGGCGTCGGGCCTTCCGCGTCGCGGAGGTGGTTGAAGAGGATCTTCTCGGCCAGGGTGAGCGGGCGGCCGAGGCGCTCGCGGGCGGCGTCGACGCGCCGGGCCAGACGCCCGTAGACCTCGTCGACCAGCTCCAGGGGGGTGGTGGCGGCGACGTCCCTCGTCATGCCGACGCCTCGGTTCTGTGGACGGGAGGCGCCGGTATGCGGCGCACGGCGTCCACAGAACGGCGGACGACCCGGGCCGGGGTCACGCGGAGGCCCCGACGCGGCCCTCGCCCTGCGCCTCCATCCGGGACACGCGGCCGACGGGGACCACGTGCCACATCTGCTCGATCGTGGTCTGCCAGTCCTCCAGGAGTGCCTTCGCCCGGGGCGACGCGGTGAGCTCGAAGTGGCGCTCGACCATCCAGCGCAGCTCCTCCACGTGCTCGGCGTCGGGGCGGACGGCCTCGACGAGTGCCGAGTTGAGCCGGGCGGTGAGGCGGGCCCGGGGGTCCCACACGTACGCCTCGCCCCCCGTCATGCCGGCGCCGATGTTGTAGCCGAACGGCCCCAGGATGACGACGGTGCCGCCGGTCATGTACTCGCAGGCGTGGTCGCCCACGCCCTCGACCACCGCGTTGGCGCCCGAGTTGCGCACGCCGAAGCGCTCGCCCACCGACCCGGCGATGTACACGTCGCCGCCGGTGGCGCCGTACAGGCAGGTGTTGCCGGCGAGCACGGGGTCGCCGGCGTCGTCCTCGGGCGGCCGGATGACGATGCGCCCGCCGCCCATCCCCTTGCCCACGTAGTCGTTGGCCTCGCCCACCAGCTCCAGCTCGATGCCGTGGGTGAGGAAGGCGCCCAGGCTCTGGCCCGCCGACCCGGTGAGGCGCACGACGGCCGTCCCGCTGGGCGGCCGGCCGCCCCACTCCAGGGCGATGGCCCCGCCCAGGGCGGCGCCGACCGTCCGGTCCCGGTTGGTGATGGCGTAGGAGAGCTCGACCTCCTCGGCGTCCCAGACGGCCCGGAAGGCGTCGGCCTCGAGCTGGTCGCCGAGGGCCGACCGGGGCCGCTGGAGCGGCACCGACGCCACGAAGCGGCGGGGGACCGACGGGTCGGCGGGCGGTGTGATGATCGGCGTGAGGTCCACGGTGTCGGCCCGGGGGTCGCCCGAGGCCCGCTGGCGCAGGCACTCGACCCGGCCGACGGCCTCGTCCAGGGTGCGGAAGCCCAGCCGGGCCATGAGGGACCGGACCTCCTCGGCCACGAACATGAAGTAGGCGGCCACGCCCTCGGCCGTGCCGGTGAACCTGGCCCGGAGGTTGGGGCGCTGGGTGGCGACGCCGACCGAGCAGGTGTCGCGGTGGCAGGCCCGCAGCATGATGCACCCCTCGGCGATCATGGCCGCGGTGCCGAACGAGAACTCGTCGGCGCCCAGGAGGGCGGCCATCATCACGTCCTTGCCGGTCATGAAGCCGCCGTCCACCCGCAGGCGGGCCCGGTCCCGCAGCCCGTTCTCCACCAGGGCGGCCTGGGTGTCGGCCAGCCCGAGCTCCCACGGCATGCCGGCGTGCTTGATCGACGACAGGGGCGAGGCGCCCGTCCCCCCGTTGGCGCCCGAGATGTGGACCACGTCGGCCAGCGCCTTCACCACGCCGGCGGCGATGGTGCCCACACCGTCGCCCGCCACCAGCTTCACCGACACGTCGGCGTAGCGGTTGACCTGCTTCAGGTCGAAGATCAGCTGGGCCAGGTCCTCGATGGAGTAGATGTCGTGGTGGGGCGGCGGCGAGATGAGGGTGACGCCGGGCTGGGTGTGGCGCAGGCGGGCGATCTCGTCGCTCACCTTGTGGCCGGGGAGCTGGCCGCCCTCGCCCGGCTTGGAGCCCTGGGCGATCTTGATCTGGAGCTCGTCGGCGTAGGCGCAGTACTCGGGAGTGACGCCGAAGCGCCCCGACGCGATCTGCTTGATCTTGGAGTTCTTGTCGCCCTTGGCCTGGCCGCGGGTGCGGAAGCGGAACTGGGCCTCGCCGCCCTCGCCGCAGTTGGAGCGGCCGCCGATGAGGTTCATGGCCTCGGCCAGCGTCTCGTGGGCCTCGGCCGACAACGAGCCGTGCGACATGGCGCCGGTGGAGAAGCGGGTGGCGATGGCGGTGGCCGGCTCGACCTCCGAGAGGGGCACGGGGTTGGTGCTCGGGACGAGCTCGAGCAGGTCGCGGAGCTCGGTGATCGGGCGCTCGTTGACCAGCGCGGCGAAGCGCTCGTACAGGTCGTCGCGCTCGGATCGCAGCGCCTTCTGGAGGAGGTGGGCCGCGTTCATGTTGTTGAGGGCGGTCACCACGTCGGCGTTGTGGACGTGATACTCGCCGCCCTTCTTCAGGCTGCGGTAGTAGCCGGGGTTGGGCAGGCGGGCGCTGCGCTCGGTGGGCGGCCACGGCGCCTCGGCGTGCTGGGCCAGCACGTCGGCGCCCAGCGCCTCCCAGCCGATGCCGCCGCACGTCGACGGCGTGCCCGCGAAGCAGGTGTCGACGACGTCGCCCCCGAGGCCGATGGTCTCGAAGATCTGGGCCCCCCGGTAGGAGTCGACCGTGCAGATGCCCATCTTCGACATGATCTTGAGCACGCCGTCCTCGGAGGCGGCGTGGAACCGCTCCTGGGCCTCGGGACTGACCATCTCGGAGTCCTCCGAGGAGTCGGCCTCGGCGGCCACGGTGAGCAGGGCCAGGCGGGGGCAGACGGCGTCGGCGCCGTAGCCCAGCAGGCAGGCCAGGTGGTGGACGTCGCGGGCGTCGTCGGCGACGACCACGAGGCTGGTGGCCGAGCGCAGCCCCCGGGCGACCAGGCGCTGGTGGATCGCCCCGACGGCCACCAGGCTCGGGACGGCGGCGCGGTCGCCGGAGACGGCCCCGTTGTCGACGACCAGGATGGCCGAGCCGGCCTCCACGAAGGACTGGGCCTGCTCGCACAGGGCCTCGACGCCGGCCCGCAGGCCGGCGGGGCCGTCGGCCACCGGGAAGGTGGCGTCGAGGGCGGCGGGAGCGAAGCCGGCGTCGTCGGTGCGGGTCAGCTTGTCGACGGCCGACGGGTAGAGGAAGAACGAGTCGAGCTCGAGGAGCCGGGCCGCCTCGGGGGACTCGCCGAGCAGGGGGGCGCGCGGCCCGAGCAGGGTGCGCAGGCTCATCACCACCCGCTCCCGGAGGTGGTCGATGGGCGGGTTGGTGACCTGGGCGAAGCGCTGGCGCAGGTAGTGGTGGATGGGGCGCGGGCGCCCGGCCAGGTGGGGGAGCGGGGAGTCGTCGCCCATGGCGAAGGTGGGCTCCTTGGCCTCGGTGGCCATCGGCTTCAGAACCATGCGCAGCTCTTCGGTGGTGTAGCCGTGGGCCAGGTGGCGCAGGAGCAGCTCGGGCGCCTCGGGCGGCTCGTCCACGGGCCGGCCGCTGCGCACCCGGCGCATGCCGTCGGCGGCCCACCGGGCGTAGGGGCCGGCGGCGGCCAGGCGCTCCTTGCACGCCTTGTCCAGCAGCACGCCCCGGGACGGGTCGACGAACAGCATCTGCCCGGGGCCGAGGCGCCCCCGGCGCACGGTTCCCCGCCCGCTCACGTCCACCGCGCCGGCCTCGGAGCAGCACACGACCAGGCCGTCGTCGCAGATGGCGTAGCGCAGCGGGCGCAGGCCGTTGCGGTCGAGGGCGGCGCCCACGCCGAGGCCGTCGGTGAAGATGAGGCCGGCGGGGCCGTCCCACGGCTCCACCAGGCTGGAGTGGTAGCG
The DNA here is from genome assembly GCA_035540975.1 of Acidimicrobiales bacterium. NCBI lineage: Bacteria > Bacillati > Actinomycetota > Acidimicrobiia > Acidimicrobiales > Acidimicrobiales bacterium. The sequence goes on along the minus strand of DATLFN010000009.1, from coordinate 22,020 downwards.
GTAGAAGCCCCGCACCTCGGGGTCGAGGTCGCGTGCCCCCTCCCACGCCTCGGGGACGAGCATGGCGACGGCGTGGCGGATGTCGCGCCCGCCCCGCACCAGCAGCTCGACGGCCGAGTCCAGCTGGCCCGAGTCGGAGTCGGCCGCCGACAGCACGGGGCGGTACAGCTCCTCGGCACCCAGCCCGGCCGCCTCCGTGCCCAGCACGCTGCGGGCCCGCATCCGGTTGACGTTGCCGGCGATGGCGTTGATCTCCCCGTTGTGGCAGAGGGTGCGGAAGGGCTGGGCCCGCTCCCACGTCGGCAGGGTGTTGGTGGAGAACCGCTGGTGGAACACGGCGAAGGCGGCCGTGAAGTCGGGGTCCGCCAGGTCCAGGTAGAACCTCCCGAGCAGGTCGGCGGCGACCAGGCCCTTGTAGAGCACGGTCCGGAAGGAGCAGCTGGCCACGTACGTGCCGGTGGTGGTGGCGTCGATGCGCCGGCGCATCCGGAACGCGGCCCGCTCGGCGGCGACGCCGTTGCCGGCCGACGACCGGGTGGCGAGCACGGCATGGAGGATGCGGGGCCGGCTCTGGCGGGCGAGGGTGCCCAGCTGGTCCTCGTCGGTGGGCGGCTCCCGCCACTCCACCACGTCGATGCCCTCGGCGTCGGCCGCCGTCTCCACCGCGGCGCGGGGGTCGTCGCCCCGCACGAACAGGACGGCGACGCCGTGGTGCTCACCGAAGATGGCGGCCGGGATCGGGAGCAGGATGCCCGAGCCGTCAGAGGTCCGGCTGTCGGCCGCCACCGCTCCCCGGTGGATCACGCAGGCCAGTCCCTTCAGGGCGGACTCGACGATGTCCCGTGACGGGCGACCCCGGACGTCGGCGGTGAAGCCGATGCCGCAGGCGTCTCTTTCAGCGCGCATGGGGAGACCTCTCGGTGTGCTCGGGAGCCGCGGTTGCGGCTCTGGGACATCGGGCCGGCCCTTCCCCATTGAAGGAGCGCGGGGCGGGAGGCGTCGTTGGCACCGCCCCGGCTTCTGCTGGTCGCCCATTCTACCGACGGCGCTCCCCCTGTCGACCGAGCGTTCTCGTACCCGGAACGACCCGGATTCGGGACGTTTCCGGGACGAGAACGGTTCAGTGGCGCGGCGTGGAGCTCCGCGGGGGCCAGGGCTCGGCGTCGCCGCTGCGGCGCCGGTTCTCCTCCAGCGCCCAGGCCCGGCGCCAGCCGGTGACGGCGGGACCCGTGAGCGCCGGCGTGGTGCCCGCCGCCGCCCGTCGTCGGGACGCCCACAGGCCGGAGGCCCGCTCGTCGGCCAGCACGGCGATCTGGCGCTCGATGCGGCCGGCGAAGTCGTGGGCGCTCTCGCCCTCGCGGACGTGCAACGGGTGGCCGAACGTCACCTCGGTGGTCGACGGGCGGACCCCCTTGGCGCCCTTCTTGAGGATGCGCCGGGTGCCGGCCAGGTGGACGGGGACCACCGCCCGGCCCGTGCGGACGGCGAGGTAGGCGGCGCCGGCGCGGTGGCTCTGGCCCCAGCCGTCGGGGCTGCGCCCGCCCTCGGGGAAGATGACCAGGCTCCAGCCCCGTTCGAGCAGGGAGACGGCCAGCTTGGTGGACTGCGGGCTGACCCGGGTGCGCTCGACGGGGACGGCGTTGATCGTGAGCGCCCACACGGCGCCCTTCCACCGCTTGTCGAAGAAGTAGTCGGCGCCGGCGGCCACGGCGGTGCGGTGGCGGAACCGGTCGGGCAGCGACGTGAGGACCAGGGGGGTGTCGACGTGGCTGTTGTGGTTGGCGGCGAAGATGGCGGGCGCCTCCAGCGACTCGATGCGGTCCAGCCCGTCCACGAACGGCGACGCCAGGCCCCGGATCATCGGCCGGGTGACCCCGTCGAGGATGAGGGCCCGGGCCAGGCGGGCCGGGTAGCGGCGGGCCCACGACGTGTCGTAGTGGACTCCCGTCCTCCTCTCGACCGGCGGCCGCGGCACGCCTCCCGGCCACGACGGCGCGGCCAGCGGGAACCGGCCCCGGGGGCGGAGCAGCTTCAGCGCGCCCACTCAGGTCACGTCCGCGATCAGCAGCGGCGGGGCGTGGAGGTGGGTGATGGACGGCCGGGGGCCGACCACGTCCTCCGCCATCTCCAGGGCGTCGCGCAGGGTGGACGCCGGCTTGAAGCCCATGCGCCGCACCGCCTTGGGGTCGCCGCCCACCACGATGACGCCGCCCAGGTGCTGGAGGGCGTGGGCGCACCAGTACCACATGTAGAGGGCGTGGACGCCGTGGTATGCGTGGCTGGTCCGGTACAGGTGGATGTACCACGGGTCGGTGGCGAACGCCTCCTCGTACTTGGCTTCGATCTCCACCGGGTCGAGCGTCTCGGGGAGCACCTGGTCGAAGAAGTCGAGGTAGCTCGGGTGGTGGACCGGGTGGAAGGAGAAGGGGGTGGGGTGGTGCATGATCAGCACGCCGCCCTGGCGGACCAGCGGCCTGCCCCGGTACAGGTTGAAGAAGTACCCGAGGCCCTGGCACGCCACCAGCAGCGGGTTCATGATCGAGTTGACGTTGTAGGGCCCTATGTACGGCAGCCCCATGGTGAGGATGTCGGTCTGCCCCGACACCTCCACCATCTGCTGGGCGTGGACGTTGGCGGTGGTGATCTCGTGGACCGCCTCCACCTCGCCGGCCTGGACGCTGGTCATCCGGTGGGGCGCCTTGATCCCCATGAACACGGCGTTGCGGGCCCGGGCGGGCATGCGGTCGAGGCCCTTGCTGACGGCCAGGTACGTAGCCCGGTCCCTGGCCGTCCACTCCCACTCCCGCTTGTACAAGAAGGCCATCTGCTCGGGGAAGGTGTCGGTGTTCAGCGTCGTCTCGACCTGGAAGACCTTGACCCCGCTGGCCGCGATGTGGCGGCCGATGCGCCAGGCGCTGGAGTGCAGGGCCGAGCGGTGGCGGTCCATCAACGAGCGGGTGTGCTGGAGCGTGCGGGCGTTGTGGTGGTGCTTGAGCGAGCGGTACGACGACACGCCGGTGGCCAGGCTCTTGTGGCCACCGTCCATGGCCACCAGGTTGATGTTGACGTAGACGACCAGGTCGCTGTTCGCCACCCGTGAGTCGAGCTCGACGTCCTCGCCCTCGTCGGTGGTGCCGAGGTGGGTGAGCTTCGCCCGGTCCTCGGCGTCGAACTGGCGCAGCCGCCCGATGGAGGAGAAGGAGTCGTGGATGCGGTCGCCCAGGGCGTGGCGCAGCTCGGGCTCGGTCATGCGCCGGTGCAGGCCCAGCGCGGCGATCAGCTCCACGTCGTCCACACCCGCCTCGGCGGCCAGGTCGAGGACGGCCTCGATGACTCGCTGGCGGTTGTCGGGCCGGCGCATGGGCGGGAGGGGGATCGACAGGTCGTCGAACACGATGGTGAGCCGCATGCCCGGCCGCAGCAGCGACGGCAGGGGCTGGCTGTCGCCCACCGGGTTGAGGAGGGCGTGACGGACGGCGGCGTCGGGGTCGTCCAGGGGTGCGAGGGGCTCGGGCGGGTAGACGATGCGGCTCCCCGCCGGGAGGCGCTCGAGGCGGAACTGCTCTCCGTGCCAGAAGAACGTGGGGGGCGTGGAGCGGTCGACGTCGAGGACGAAGCCGGGACGGGGCACTACTTCGACCTCATTCGTCCGCTCCGCTCACTCCATTCGGTCGAGCTGACGGTGCTCCGGCGGGCGAGCAGAGCTCGCGCCGCCTCCGCCCGGTTCTTCTCGGGGTGCCCGCATCCGGCGCGGCCGCCTGCGGCGGCCGCGGCGGCCGCGGGCGGAGGCGTGCGGGAGCGGCTGGTGTGCGTGGTCACAGCTCTAGCGGTTCCTTCCAGGACGTTTGGCGGAGCGGAGGTCGAAGGCGATCTTGACGGCACCCCGCCGGCCCGCCGCCCCGGCGTGGTCCAGCGCCTCGCGCCAGTGCTCCAGCGGGTAGAGGGCGGACACGAGGCGCTGGAGGCCGGCGTCGGCCACCAGCTCGAAGGCGGTGGCGAAGGTGTCGTGGCGGTAGGCGTAGGAGCCGACCAGGCGGACCTCGCGCTGCCACAGCGGGGTGAGGTCGACCTTCACGGGGCCGGGCATGCCGACCAGGACGATGGTGCCCCGGGGGCGGACGACGGCCAGTGCCTGGGCCAGCGACCCCTCGTTGCCCACGCAGTCGAACACCACGTCGGCGCCGCCCGTGAGCCGGCCGTCGACGGCCAGCGACCGGGTCTCGCGGCGGACGGCCCGGGCGACGCCGTCCGGCTCGACGACCTCGTCGGCACCCAGGTCGCGGGCCAGCCGGCGCTGGACGTCGTGCTTGGCCGACGCGATCACCGCCCCCGGCAGGGCCAGCCGGCGCAGGGCGGCGACCGTGCACAGCCCGAGCGTCCCTGCGCCGAGCACCGCCACCACGGCGCCCTCGGGCACAGCCGTCGACACGACCCCGTGCACCGCACAGGCCGTGGGCTCGACCATCACCGCCGCCTCGTCGGCCATCCCGTCGGGCACGGGGTGGAGCTGGCTCTCGTGGGCGACGAGGGCGGCCGACCACCCGCCGCCGGTGTCGGCGCAGTACCCCGTCTGGATGCCCGGCTCCAGGCACCCGAAGGCGACCCGCTCGCAGTTGCCGTTGTCGCCCCGGGCGCAGGCCGGGCACGGCGGGTCCACGGCCCGGGCGGCGCAGGCCAGGACCGGCTCGAGCACCACCCGGCGCCCGTCGTCGAGGTCGCCCACCACCTCGTGGCCGGGGACGAACGGGAAGCTCACCACCGGCTCGAACCAGCGGCTGCTCCTGGCGTCCACCGTGGCCAGGTCGGACCCGCAGATGCCGGCCAGGCGGGGGCGGACCCGGTGCCACGCGGGGCCGGGCAGGGCGGGCTCCTCCACGTCGGTGAAGTGGAGGGGGCCGACCTTGGCGCCCCGGCCCGGGGCGAGGGCGGACGCCACCCGGGCGGCCGCGAACCGGGGCAGCGACCGCTCGTACACGAGGGCCTTCACCCGTCGCCCCTGGCCAGGGCGGGCCGGCGGTCGGCCCGGGCCCGGCGGTTCTCGAGGAGTGGCCCGATGGGGAGGAAGGGCCGGGGGCCGCCCGGCGACTTCGACCACTGCTCGACGTGCCAGCCCCGCTTGCGGGCGATGGCGGCCAGCTTGGCCTCGGGGTTGACGGCGACGGGGTGGCCGACGGCCTCCAGCATGGGCAGGTCCGACGCCGAGTCGGCGTAGACCACCGACTCCTCCAGCTCGAGCCCCTCGGCGTCGGCGTACGACCTCATCACCAGGGCCCGGGCCTCGCCGGTGGGCGGGCCGGCCAGCAGCTCGCCGGTGAGGCGGCCCTCGGCGTCGGTGCCCAGCTTGGCGCACACGATGTCGTCGAACAGCGGCCGCAGCGGCTCGACGACGAAGTCGAGGGCCCCGGTGATGAGCAGGGTGCGGTGGCCGAGCGCCCGGTGCTCGCGCACCCGGCGGATGCCGCCGGGGAAGGCCTTCTCCAGGATCAGGTCGGAGAACATCAGCCACGAGTCCTCCCGCACCTGGCGCTCCGACGCCCCCTCGTAGCGGCGGTAGAAGTGGCGGAGGAAGTCGCCCCGGTCCCGCCGGTCGAGGGCCAGCAGGGTGGGCGCCTCCTTCAGGGTTCGCAGGACGAACCGGGCCCGCTCGCCGGCGGGCAGGTGCCGGGTGGCCAGCCACGAGTAGGACTCCACCACGTTGGAGGCGATGAGCGTGTTCTCCAGGTCGAACGCCGCCATGTGGCGCTGCGGCGACAGCACCGCCTTGCGGCCCCGGTCCTCCCGCGACGGGCTCTTGCGCTTGCCCGGCGTGGTGCGCACCCGGGCCTGGGCCACGATCGACGGGAGGTGCACCTCCTGCACGAAGTGCTGCCAGTCGATGACGATCGGGTCGAAGGAGAACGCGTCCTTGTCCTCGGCGGGCAGGGACTCCGACAGGGCCAGCAGGCGGTCGACCCGGAACACGGCCTCCGTCTCGGCGTAGGCGCCGTACAGCTCGACGTAGCCGAGGGCCCGCTCGGCCTGCGTGCGCCTGTCCTCCAGGCGGCCGGAGAGCTGGGCCTGCTTGCCCCGGATGGGCAGCGTGGTGACCACCTTCTCGGCCGTCGTGAGCGCCTTGGTGGCGCGCTGGAGCTGGCGCTGCACCCGGCCGCGACCGGGGAACGACCACTCGGGCACCACGATGGGCTGGCCGTCGGTGTCGTACAGCGGGTGCTCCTCGAACCACGTCTGCACCAGGCGGACCAGGCGGCGGTAGCGCAGGGGGTTGCGGAAGCCGGACGCGACCTGGATCACGTCGGGCCCGTCGGGCGCCGGGCCCCGGGCGGCCACCGCGATGATGGCGGCGACCACGAAGTCCACGGGGATGACGTCCACCACGCCCTCGGGGATCCCGGGGAACTCCTTCAGCAGCCCCCGCCCGTAGGAGATGATCACCGGCTCCGCCATCCGGAAGCCGCGGATCCAGCCGGGACGGGGCTCGGCCAGGGCCGACTCGATGATCGACGGCCGGACGATGGTGAGGGGCACGTCACCCCGGGTGGCGAGGGTGGCTCGCTCGCCCAGGGCCTTGGTGTAGGCGTAGGCGTCGGGCCAGCCGAGGGAGTGGGCCCGGGACTTGCCGGCCTCGATCATCTGGTCGCGGACCCACTCGGTGCGCAGCTTCTCGAGCTTGTCGGCCAGGAGCGGGCCGCCGGCGGCGCCCAGCTCGCTGCGGGCCTTCTTGGCGAACCCGGCCAGGCGCTCGGGCCGCCGGCTCTCCGACTCGGCGTCGGAGCGGGCCTTGCGGGCCGCGTCGACCTCCGCCCGCCAGTCCACGTCGATGGCGAACGGGGTGTCGGGGAGGAGGGCCTCGGGGGAGTCGCCGCGGCGGGTCCCGGCCACGTAGGCGGTGGAGACGGCGACAAGGTGGGCGGGCGGTCCGTCGCCGGCGGCCAGGACCTGCGCCACCCGGGACGGGCCCAGGAGGTTGACCTCCACCGCTGCGTCCAGGGGGGAGTCGAAGCTCACCGAGGCGGCCGAGTGGATGACCACGTCGCACGAGCGCAGGGCGGCGGCGGCGTCGTCGCTCAGGCCCATCCCGTCGACGGAGACGTCGCCCGCCACCGCCGTCAACCGCCGCTCCACCTCGGCGTCGAAGCGGTCGCCCCACTCCCCGCGCAGGCGGTCGAAGCAGTCGTTGCGCACGATCTCGCGCCGCACCCGCTCGGCCGCCGACGTGCGCTTGCCGGCCCGGACCACGACCACGACCTCGCAGCCGGGCACGGCCCGCAGGAGGCGCTCGACCAGGGCGGTGCCCAGGAACCCGGTCGCGCCGGTGACGCCGATGCGCTTGCCCGCGAGGGCCTCGGGAATCATGGCGGCCATGTCTACCATTTGGTAGAGGGAGCCACCGAATCCTCTACCATCCCTCTCGATGACGTCTCTGACGGGGGAGCGGGTGCTCGCCGCCGCCGTGGAGTCGTTCGGTACGCGGGGCTACGAGGCCACCTCGCTGGACGCCCTGGCGAAGACGCTGGGCGTGCGCAAACAGACGATCCTCTACTGGTACCCGAGCAAGGACGCCCTGCTCGAGGCGGTCATCGACCGGACGGCGGTCGAGCTGGCCGCCGTGCTGGAGCGGGCCCTGTCCCGGGCGGGCGGCGGTTGGGACCGGGTGGAGCGGATCGTCATCTCGGTCTTCCGCGTGTCGGTCCGCCGCCCCGAGCTGCTGGGCGTGGTCCGGGAGGCGAGCCGCCTCGGGCCGCCGGCCGCGACCCGTCTGCTGGCCGCCGTGGAGCCCCTCATGGCCCGGGCCACCGGGTTCCTGGCCGACGAGATGGCGGCCGGCCGCATGCGGTCACAGGACCCCCGCATGGTGCTCCTCGCCGCGTACTCGGCGGTGTTGGGCATGGCGACGGAGGTGGAGGTGCTCCGGGCACTCGGCTTCCAGCCCACCGCCCGTGACCTCGTCCGCCGCCGCCGCCAGCTGCTCGCCTTCTTGAGGTCCGCCCTCGGCGTCGCTTAGCCCGTTCTCTGGACGCCAGACGCCGCCATCCGGCGGGATACGTCCTGAGAACGCTCAGATGAGGCGGCTGAGCCAGGTGCCGAGGAAGGCGGCCACCAGGTTGTTCACCCGGCTGTCGACGCCGTCCATGTCGAACAGGTCGCTGCGCCAGGTGCCCTGCTCGACCGCCCGGACGGAGACGCCGCCCTTCTGGCGGGCCACCTCGATGGCCAGCTCGGTGGCGGCGTACGACACCAGCGCCCGGTAGGACGTGGAGCGGGTGGTGGACCGGAAGCGGGCCGCACCAGGGGTGTCGGCGGTGGGCCAGGGCAGGCCCAGGACGGTGCGGGCGCCGATCGCCTCGGGCATGGTGTGCAGCCCGGCGTAGGCGGCGGACGGGGCGAGCACGGTGCCGAAGGCGGGCAACCACAGGACCTGGAACGCCGCCTTCATGCACCTGGCGGCCAGGTCGGGCGGTCCCGCCACGGCCAGGGCGACCGCCCCCGTCCTGCGCAGGGCGATGACCTCGGGCACGCAGCTGGTGCCCTCCCTGGCCGTCACGCTGGTGGTGGCGGTCCTGCTGGCCAGGCCGGCGGCCAGCGCCGAGTCGGGGCCCGGCCCCACCACGACGCCGACGACGCCGTTGAGGCCCTGGCGGCGCAGGACGCCGGCCAGCTCGCTCCCCGCCAGCCTGGACGTCAGCTCGGCGGGAACCACGTTCGGGCCCGCCATCGTGGGGTCGGCCGGGAGCAGCCAGGGGGTGCCCCCGGGCGCGGCCGCGGCGCCGAAGCCGCCCACCAGCGCGTCCACCTTCCCGCCCAGCTGGGCGACGGCGTCGGGGTTCTCGGCCGGCGCGGTGGCCAGCTCGACGGGCACGCCGGCCACGCCGCCCGCCGCGTTGGCGGCGTCCACCCGCTGGCGCACCACGGCGGCCACCTCGGCGCCCTCGGCGGCCAGCGCCCCCGTGGTGGGCACGATCAGGCCCAGGCGCAGCGGGTTCGCCACCGTGGTCTGGCGCGGGCGGGCGTTGGGCGGCGATGCCGGCGGGGCGAGCGAACCGGCGCTGCTCTCCGGGGTGGCGAGATCGGAGACCACGGGGCGGACGTCGTCCTCCGGGACGTCGACGACGGTGATGCGGTCCGTGCGCTCGGCCACCGTCGTGGTCGTGCCCGACGAGGCGGCGTCCAGCCCGGACGGGGCATCGCCGCTCTCGGCCACGACCATGACCGTGGCGACCAGGGCGGCCGCCGCCACGAGCGGGCGCCGGGCCCTCCTGCGCTCGGGGACGGGCGACGGCGCGTCGTCGGGGTCCCGCATGGCGACGAAGGGCTGGGCCCGCAGCCACGAGCGCAGGCGCGCCAGCTCGTCGACGTGGCGCTGGCAGCGATGGCAGCGCAGCACGTGGCCGCCGACCCGGTCGCTGCCCTCGCCGTCGAACCAGGTGGCCAGATCGATCTTGCGAGGATGGCGGCCCATCAGCGGATGCGCCTGGAGGCGAGGAGCCGGCTCGCCTTGCGACGGGCGGCGTAGAGGCGGGACATCACCGTGCCCTCGGGAACGCCCTGGACCTCGGCGATCTCCTTGTAGGAGAGGTCCATGACCTCGCGGAGCCAGAGGGCCTCGCGGAGGGGCGGGGAGAGGCGCTGGAGCAGGACCCACGCGGCAGCCATCTCCAGGGCGGCGACCACGACCTCGTCGGGCGCCGGTACGGGCGAGACGTCGTCGTCGGTGAGGACGGCCGACGGCCGGTTGTTGCGGAGGCGCTCGAAGCAGCAGTTGCGGACGATGGCCAGGAGCCAGGTGTCGAGCTTGGCGGGGTCGGCGGAGCCCCAGGCGCGCCAAGCCTTGAACCAGGCCTCCTGGCAGACGTCCTCCGCAGAGTCGGAGCCGAGGATCGCGCGCGCGTAGTGGAGTGCATGCTTGGCCTTCGATCGGTGAAAGTCCTCGAAGGAGGTCATTCGCCCTTTGCCAGTGAGAGACGGTGCGCGGTCGCGGAATATTCGCCTCTTCTGGCCGGGCGACCTGCCGGATCGGGCGGACGGGACGATCCGGTCATCGTCGCGACGGTCGCGATCCGGGGGGTGTGTAGCGCTTGCTGGCCTTGGGGGGCCCGGCGGGAGCGCGGGGCGCGACGGCCGCCTCTCCGTCGGCCTCGGCGCCATCGCCAGCCGCCGCCCGCCGCCTGCGGGAGACCCGGGGGGCCCGCTCCGGGCGGGGCCTCGGCTCCGGACGGGGTGCCCGGATGACGAGCCAGACGGCCAGGACGAGGAAGGGCAGGCCGACGAGCCACAGGAACCCCCAGGGGCCGAAGGACAACAGGGCGGCGGCGCCGCCGGTGAACAGGCGGCTCCGGCGCCGGGCGGCCAGGGCGAGGAGGGCGCTCATGATGACGCCGATGCCGGCCAGGGCCACGCCCGCCGGCTCGTCGAAGCTGGGCGCCCACAGGGCGACGGAGACGGCGGCGCCGAGGCCGGCTGCCAGGAAGGCGTAGCGCTGCTCCCGGTCGTCGAGCGCCGCCCCGGTGGCCCGGTTCACCGGCTCAACCGCAGGCGCCACGGCCGGGCGACGGCCCACGTCTCGTCCGGCCCCCGCTCGTCGAAGTGGAGCTCCAGCGCCGCCGAGGGGTCGTGGGCGTCGCCGGGGACGTCCTCCACGACGGCTGCGCCGGCCCGCCGTTCGTCGAGTACGGAGCGCAGGCCGAGGGTGATGGCGGTGACGACGACGCCCGACGCGGTGTGGCGCCGCCAGCCTGCCGTCGTCGGTTGTCGGAGGTCCCCGGCGGGCACGGGCCCACCGTACCCGGGAGGCCGGACGAAGGAGCGGCGGGATGAGGGTCCCGGACGCCCTTCGCGGCGCGCGCGAGGCTTGCCGCGGTGGAGGAGCACGGGTACGTCTACGACCTGCTGCGCGAGCTCGGGGTGGGTGACTTCGGCGCTCGCACCGGCGAGTTCCTGATGCGGCCGCTCAAGGTCGTCCTCGTGGTCCTCGTCGGCATGGTCGTCAGCCGGGTGGCCGTGCGGGCCGTCCGCCGCTTCATTCGCACGCTGCACGCCCGCGCCCCCGTGCGCAGCGGTTCGGTGCGGGCCGAGCAGCGCGTCTCCACCCTGAGCGACGTGCTCACCAGCCTCGTGCGCGCCGTGATCGGGATCCTCGTGGTGCTGGTGGTGCTGGGCGAGGCGGGCGTCGACCTCGCCCCGCTGCTGGCGGGCGCCGGCATCGCCGGGATCGCGGTCGGCTTCGGTGCCCAGAGCCTGGTCAAGGACTTCCTCTCCGGGTTCTTCATCCTCCTGGAGGACCAGTACGGCGTCGGCGACGTCATCAACCTCGGAGACGCCACCGGCACGGTGGAGGACATCACCCTCCGGGTCACCCGGCTGCGGGCGACCGACGGGACCGTGTGGTTCGTGCCCAACGGCGAGATCAAGCGGGTGGGCAACACGTCGATGGAGTGGTCACGGGCGCTGATCGACGTGCTCGTCGCCTACGACTCCGACCTCCCGAAGGTGGTCGCCGCCATCGGCGACGTGGCCCGGGAGTTCGCCGCCAGCCCGGACTGGGAAGCCGCCGTGCTCGACCCGCCCGAGGTCTGGGGCGTGCAGGCCATGTCGGCGGAAGGGCTCACCATCCGCCTGGTGGTGAAGACGGCCCCCCGTCAGCAGTACGCCGTGGCCCGGGAGCTGCGGGGCCGGATCACCGAGCGCCTGCGGCGCGACGGCGTGAAGGGGCCCGGCCAGACGGTGCAGACGGTCCTGGTCACGGCCGGGTCGCTCGACAGCGGCACCCCGCCCCCGCCCCCGCCCGAGGCCGACGCCGCGCCCGGTCCGCCGCCGGGCTGACGGCCCGGCGCCGACGACCGGTCCGCCCCCGGCCTGACGGGCGGCGCGACGCGGGCCGCCTCGGGGGAAGGCGGCCCGTCGTCGATCGTGGAAAGGGGGGTCGGTCAGTCGCGGTTCAGCACGTCCCGCACCTTGTCGGCGGCGTCGCCCGCCTTCTCCTTGAAGGTGCCGGTGGCCTGGTCGACCTTGCCCTCGCGCTGGAGGTCCTCGTCGTCGGTGAGGTCGCCGGCCGCTTCCTTGGCCCGTCCCTTGAGGTCGTCGAAGTTCGTCATGCCCGACGCGTACCCCCGGCCGAGCCGGCGTACACCGTCGGGAGCCGCCCGGTCAGCGGGCCAGGATCTCCTCGAACAGCTCGAGGTGCTCCCGGACCATGCGGTCGGTCGAGAAGTACCCCTCCACCGAGGCGCGGCACTCGGCCCGGTCGATCTCGTCCAGGCGGCCCAAGGCCCGGATCATGTCGTCCTCGTCGTCGCACAGGAACCCCGTCCTGCCGTGCTGCACGACCTCGGGCGCCGCCCCCTCCTTGAACGCCAGCACCGGGGTGCCGCAGGCCATGGCCTCGATCATCACCATGCCGAAGGGCTCGTTCCAGCGGATCGGGAAGATCAGGCAGCGGGCGTTGGCCAGCAGCTCGAGCTTCTCCTCGTGCGGGACCTCGCCCACGTAGCGCAGGTGGTCGTTGAGGTAGGGCCGCACGTTGGCGTTGAAGTACTCGTGCTCCCACGGCTCGCGCATCTTGGCCGCCATGATCAGGGGGACGCCGGCCCGGTAGCAGATCTCGGTGGCCCGGTGGGCACCCTTGTCGGGCGACATCCGGCCCAGGAAGAGGCAGTACCCGCCGTCGCCCTTCCCGAACGGGAAGGCGTCGACGTCGAGGCCGTGGTGGATGACCCGGGCCGCCGGGATGTGGGGCGCCGGGCGGCCCTGGGCGTGCGAGATGTGGATCAGCGGGACGCGGTCGACGATGCGGCGGTAGATGTCGACGAGCTCGTCGTTGAAGGGCCCGTGGTTCGTGGTGACCACCTTGATGTCCGGGAACCGCTGGGCGTAGACCGGGCCCATGACCGTGTGGTCGTGGACGATGTCGTAGCCGGCCACGGCCTCGTAGGCGGCCATGATGTGGCGCAGCTCGGGGACGACCATGCCGATGCGCTGGTGCTCGGCCTCGGGGAGCGTCCACTGCTTCGGGACGGGGCACGTCGAGTCGCCGGTGGTGAAGAGGAGCACGTCGTGGCCGGCTCGCTGGAAGCCGGTGGCCAGCCGGTCGACGACCAGTTCGATCCCGCCGTAGAGCTTCGGTGGGACCGGTGTCCACGGGGGGGCGATCACGGCGATCCGCATCGGGCCAGTCAAGCATCGCCGGGTCCCGGAGCGACACTCGGCCGCGCACGCGTACGGTGGTCCTGTGGCCGAACCTCCCTGGCTGCTCCACGGTGAGGGGCTGCTGGCGTGGTGCGCCCCGCCGCCCTCGCTGCCGGCGGCGGTGCCACCCCGGGTAGCCGCTCTCCCCGGTCCGGCGGCCGTGGTCGCCATGCGCTACGACGACTCGCCGGTCGGCGCCTACTGCGAGTTGTCCGTCCTGGTACCGGCCCGGGTCGGGCTGAGGCCCGGGATGTGCGTCGTCGCCATGGCCGTGACGTCCGCCGACGCCCGCCTGGAGTGCCGGCGCCTGTGGGGCCTGCCCGCGGAGGTGGGCACCCTGCGCTGGGAGGCCGACGGGCGGGACCGGGCCATGGTGTGGGAAGGCCGGGGGATCACCGTCCGCGCCCACCGGACCCGCCACGCGCTGGCGGCTCTGGTGCCCGTGCGGTCCCTCCAGTGGCGCGACGGGGGGCCGGTCGTCGCGCCGAGGCGCCTGCGGGCGCGGGTGGCGCTCGCCCGCTGCCACGTGGGGGTGGACGACGGCGACGACGCGCTGGCGTGGATGGCGGGCGCCCATCGGGGCCTGGTGATCCAGGGGGCCAGCATCGTGGCGTCGGCGGCACGCCGCCCGGCGGGCATGCTGTCCAGTGTCCCGTGGCGCGAGCGGGTCCTCCCGACCCCTGCCGAGCCGGCCGGTTGAGCGACTACCATGTCCGGTCCCGGGCGTATGGCTCAGTTGGTTAGAGCGCAGCCTTCACACGGCTGAGGTCACAGGTTCGAGTCCTGTTACGCCCACCGGGATAAGCGCAGGTCATACCGCTATTTGGGTTCGGTCAGCGCCGGCCCTTCCCCGGGGCTGGTGCACATCTGGCGCACACTGAACGTCGGTGTCGACGCCCCGGCACGGCCGCTGATCGTAGCCAGTCTTGGGACCTCGTAGACGCTGGTCGTCGGAGCCTTGTTGCGCCGGCAACGAAGCCGACGGCGACCATACGTGCCTGCCCAGTCACGCAGGTGCAGAGCGCCGCCGGCCGAAATGGGCAGGGCCGAAAGCGTGAGAAGGGGGAGGGTCGCGAGTCGCACGGTCGGCCCTCGCTCGGGGGCTCACCACGTCATCGGTGCTGGTCGAAGGCTGGGATGGGCGCGGCGCGGTTCGAGGTCGGAATCGCCTGGTTGAACCGGCAGGGTCGGGGCGCGAAGCCAGCCCGCCCCAGAACTCGGGGCGGGCTGGCTTGTTACGACCGGGACTGGCCGCGAACGAGTGTCGTGAGCGGTCGCGGGGGGTCGGCTACACCGTGAACTTGTCGGCGAACTGCTTGACGGTGGCCTCGGCGAGGACATCGGCGGTGCCGGACATGTGGTGCACGGCGCCACGCAGCGCCGTGGCCGTCTTGACGGCGTCGCCGGCCTTCTGGGCGTCGACGACCGCCTTGAGGGTGGTGGCGTGCATCTTGATGGCGTCCTCGACCGCCGCGGCGGGGAGGTTGGAGTTGACCGAGTTCATGGTCGTGCCGAACGTCTTGGCGTAGGCGAGAAGGTCCTGGACGGCCTTGTCGGCCTTGGCCTGGTCACCGCCGGCGATGGCCTGGGTGTAGGCGACGAAGGCGGGAATGTGACCGTTGCTGCGCCAAAGACCGTCGAACGCCTTGCCCACGTCGTCGCCGTAGACGCTCTGGACGGCGCCGACGATGTCGGCGGTGTTGCTGCCCGTCGGGCCGTTCAGGGCTGCGGCGGCGGCCTCGAACTGCGGCATGCGGCCGCCGAGGGCGGCGCCGGTGGCGCTGGCTGCCAGGTAGACGTGTTCACGCAGCAGCGAGGTCATGCCTGCGCGCAGGTCGGCGGCGGGCGACGAGGCGTCGCCGTCGAACTTGTCGGGGAACTTCGCCGCGGTGGCGCCGGCCAGCGTCTCGGCGAAGCCGGCCATGTGGCCGTACGCCTCGCGCAGCGCCGAGTACACCTTGGGCTGGTCGCCGGCCTTCTGGGCGTCGATGACGGCCTTGAGGGTGGTGGCGTGGTGGGTAACGCCCTCTTCCACTGCGGCGGCCGGGAGCTTCGAGTTGACCTGGTTCATGGTCGTGCCGAACGTCTTGGCGTAGGCGAGCAGGTCGGCGACGGCCTTGTCGCCCTTGGCCTTGTCGCCGGCGGCGACGGCCTGGGTGTAGGCGACCACGGCGGGGATGTGACCGTTGCTGCGCCACAGCCCCTCGAACGCCTTACCCGTCTCGGCGCCATAGGCGGAGCTGATGGCGGCGACGAGCTCGGAGGTGTTGCTGTTCTCCGGGCCGTTGAGGGCCGCCGCGTAGGCGTCGAAGCCCTTGGCGTCGCCTCGGAGAGCGGAGCCGGTGGCCAGCGCGGCGAGGTACACGTGCTCGGTGAGCAGACCGGTCAGGCCGGCCCGCAGGGTGGAGGCTCCCGTCTCGGAGGTGACCGAGGCGAGGGTTGCCTCGCTGTTGTCGGGGCCGGCTCTCGCGACCCCGTCGTCGCCGTCGTCGCCGCACGCCGCGCCGACGAGGGCGAGAGCCAGTAGCGGAGCGCCGAGCTTGAGCATGGTCTTGCGTTTCATGTGGGTTCTCCTAGGTGCTGGGTTGGGGACGCTGTGGTTGTCGATCATCGGACTCGCACCTCGCCGCGCATGGTGGCGGGGTGGATCTCGCAGAAGTACGGATAGGTGCCGGGTTCGTTGAAGGTGAACTCGAAGGTGTCGCCCGTCGCGATCTCGCCCGAGTCGAACCTGTCGTCGGGCATCTCGGTGACGCCCGCGCCGCCTTGCTCGACGGTGCCTGATGTAACGGTGTGGGCGCCGGCGTCCTCCTGTTTCCAGGTGACGGTGGCTCCGGCGTCGACCGTGAGGTTCTCGGGCCGGAAGGCGATCAGGCGCATCGTCACCTCGTTCGCTGTCGGGGCGGCGTCGCCGTCGCCGTCGGAGCTGTCCTCGCCACCGCACGCCGCCGTTGTCACGGCCACGAGGGCGACGACGCCCACCGCCAATGCGCGTCGGCGTCGTTTGCGGCCTGCTCGGTATTGGTCCACGAGCGGTGTTCGGAGGCGGGGGGCAAGCGGATTGGACATTGCCGCGATCAGTCCCCGCATTCCGAGGTGACGCAGACGCGCCATGCCATCCCCGCGGCGTGGTGGATCCGAAGACCGGGACGTGGGACGAGACGACCTCAAGGACGCCAGCGACGCCGCTCTCGTGGTCGCCATCGGGCGGTGGCGTCACGACGCGCTCGCGGAGGCGTTCCGCCGCCACTCGGGTGCCGTCTTCGCGCTCGCCCGTCGTGTCCTGAATGACGCGGCGCGAGCCGAAGAGGTCGTGCAAGAGGTGTTCCTGCGGTTGTGGAACGCGCCGGATCGCTTCGATCCCGGCCGCGGGTCGCTGCGCTCCTACCTGCTGGCGCATGCTCACGGGAGGGCTGTCGACGCAGTCCGCTCCGACAGCTCGCGTCGCCGCCGAGAGGACCGGGACGCCCTGCGGGACTCGGTCGCCGACTATGACCTCGAACGTCAAGTCGGCGACGTGATCGTGGCCGAACACGTGCGAGAAGCGGTCGCCACCCTCGCCCCCGGGGAGCGCGAGGCCATCGAGCTCGCGTACTTCGGCGGGCACACCTACCGAGAGGTCGCCCTGATCCTCGATGAACCCGAGGGAACCATCAAGTCCCGCATCCGCTCCGGGATGATCCGGCTGCGCCACGGCCTGATCGACGCCGAGTACGTGCCGTCGTGACGGTTTGTCTGTCCCACGACGAGATCCGGGAGGTGCTGGCCGCCTTCGCCCTCGACGCAGTAGACGGCGATGAGGCCGAAGCGATCGAGCTACACCTGCGGGACTGTCCGCGCTGCCGCGCCGAGGTCGTTGACCACCGCGAGGTGGCCGGCGCGCTGGCCGCCGGCCACGAGCCCGCCCCCATTGGGACCTGGGACAGCATCGTCGAGGAACTCGAGTCGTCGCCCTCCATGCGCCTCGCCGCCGTGGCGCCCATCGCTGTGTCTCGGTTGCGTCGGTCGCTGCGTGTCGGCGTGGCGGCGACCGCCGCCGCCTCCCTGGCCCTCTTCGGCGTCGGCGTCGTGCGGCAGGAGCAGCGCTTCGACGCCATGCAGGCCGGCCTCGAGGACCGCACGGTCCTGGCTGCTGCGCTCGCTGCCCACGGGAACTCCGACGCCCGCCAGGCCGAGCTGCGGTCGGCCAACGGCCTCGTCTTGGCCCGCGCCGTGCTCGTTCCTGACGGCACCGGCTACCTCTCGAGCGACGGCCTCCCCCGAACCGCCGCTGACCGCACCTATCAGCTCTGGGCGATCGTCGGCACCGAACGCATCTCCGCCGGCGTGCTCGGCCCGAGCCCCAGCGTGGCGCCCTTCCGGTTCGCCGGCGACGTCGTCGGCCTCGCCATCACCGAAGAGGTCGCCGGCGGCGTAGTCGCATCCGAGAACCAGCCCGTCGCCTCCGGCCTGATCGTCGACGCCTAAGCCGTGACCACCACCGTCGTCGCCCGAGCCGTCCCCGGACCTGTCGCCGCTGCCTGGCCCCTCCGTGTCGCCGCCGCCGGCGGCCTCGCTGTCGCCGCCGGCGCTCACTTCGCCGCCTTCCCCGCCCACCGCGGCGAAGGAGTGGTCACCGCCGGGTTCTTCATCGTTGTGGCTGTCACCCAGCTCGCCACAGCGCTCGCCGTGGCCCGCGGTTGGAGCGCGGCCATCCGGCACGGCGTGGTCGCCGGAAACCTCAGCGTCCTCGCCCTGTGGGCGTGGTCGCGGACCGCCGGCATTCCCTTCGGCTCCCATGCCGGCGTGGCCGAAGCGGTCGGCCTGCTTGACCTCGCGGCGGCCGGGGCGCAGGTCGTTGCGGTCGCCGCCGTAGTGATGCTCCCACGGACGTGGACGCGGCATGCGATCCTCGGTCCCAGAATCGCAGTTCTCGCGGTCGCAGCTGTCGTCGCGGTCGGCGGCGCCGGCTTGGTGCCGTCGGCCCACGCCGATCATGCCCACGACGCGGACAGGGCGTCATCAGTGACCGTCGATGCGCCCGCGACTATCGCTACCGACGGCGCTCCCGATGCGGCCGGCGTCGTCCCGTCGGCCGACATCGCGCCTGTCGAGACGCCTTCGTCCCCCAGGAAGAGCACCACTGCCGGAGAACCAGATGCCGGTCAAAGCCACGACTCGGGCCACGCTCACGCCGAACCGCATACGCACCCCTAGCCCCACGAGCCTCTCCGCCATCCCGGGCGGCGCGGCCAGCGAATGCCTCACTTGCAGATCCACTCCCGCTCCCACGATGGAAAGCTCGTCCCCGCGGCGAACATGACTGCCGGGGTCAGGGAAGCTCGAGTGAGACGGGGCGAGGCCGGCTCCGTCGACCTGTTCGCCACGCTGAAGGAAGCGTTCGCGGCCGTCTGCGCGGCGGCCGTCCTTGCGGGTTCGACCGCCCGACCGCCTTGGCGCTGCCGGGTGGGGCCGCTGTGATTCAGGATCGAGAAGCGCACCCCGCCGTGGAACGTCATGACCGCCCGGCCGTGACGCGTTCGCTCTGGGGCTCGTGGCCGCCGTCGCCGTCCTCAACTCGTCGTCCTCACACTGAGGCCCGGCCGTCGCTTGCAGCGCACATGCACACCCAAGGATCGAGGCACACGGCGACGGCCGCATGGGCCTGCAATCGGTTGAAGCGCGTCCGCACCGAAATCTCCAGGGAGCTCCACACGCCACGTAGGCCGCCATACGGAGGCATCGGCGCTGACAGGCATCCAATCGTCCCCACTGCGTCGAACCATCCCTGTGAACGCCCTCGATTCCATCCGTAAGATGCGTTTCACGACACCGATGGTCGTGCTGTCGGCGATGTTCGTCGGTGCGGGCGGGTTCATACATCTGCGCGAGTGGCTCGATGTCTACCGACAGGTCCCCGCAAACGCGCCAGGCTCCGCCGTGGTTCGGATCGGGTTCCCCCTCAACGCCGCGGCATCGCTTGTAGTTGTCATCGCGCTGGTGCTCGTCTTTCGCCGTCGCTCACGGCTTACACAACCCGTCATCCTTGCCGCCATCGCGTTCCAAGCAGCGTCCCTGGCGACGCTCATCGCCACCCGCGTCGGGTCGGTGTTCGGGTGGTCGGAGCCGAGTTGGACACCGGGCGCCGAGCAAACCCGCGCCGTCGAGGCCGCAGCGATCATCGCCCTCGTGACGCTCGCAGCACTGAGCCGCCGCGACCGCACTGGCGGGCACTTCGACGCGCGGGATCGCGACGACCTTTCTCCCGACATCGCGAACGATCGCGACGGGACGACGATCCTGGCTCCGATCCCAGGATGACGTTCCGAATGTCCACGAGCGCGAGGGCTCAAGGCCGATAGGAGTTGTCGCTCGTTGCTGAGAGACGAGCAGTCCGGGTCCTTCGAAGACGAGGACCGGACAGGCTTGCCTGTGGGCTGGCGTCTCTCTCACCACGTCTCGAACCGCTCCCACCGGCGGCAGCTCCTCGGGTCGTTCGATCGGCGGCCCCCGAAGGCACAGGTGACCGCGCCCTGAGATCCTCCGCGCCGCCTCGTTGGACGGGGCACGTCGGAGGTGAACGTCGCCGCGGTGCAGCCTCCACGCGCCCTGCAAGAGCAAGAATGCGGTGATGCAGCCTTCGCACCGCCCCCATGGCGCCGAAGAGAGCCCAGAGGGCAAGCGGCCTGCCAACGACGCCGAGCTGGGTTTCGTCCGTCGGCCCATGGTTCGCTGGCTCGATCCGCACCAGCTCGCCGACACCGCGGCGCGGGTGGCGGCGTCGGGCTTCACGACCTCGTACACCGACACCCGGGAACTACAAGCGCTCATGCCGGGCGAGGTGCTTGACCGCTCTGACGCCCAGGAGCTCTGGGTGGACTATGCCTCCGACCTGGGCGATGGCTTCAACTCGACGTATACGGTCGCCAGCCTCCTCGCCCGGCCCGATCTCGAGGTTCGTAGCGAGGGTCGGACAGACCGCACCGAGCGCGGCGCACTGCTGGTCCTGGGCGGAGACCAGGTGTACCCCGTCCCGACCCGGCGCGAGTACGAGAACCGCTTCCTCGGTCCCTACCGTGCTGCCCTGCCGTGCGCTCCGCCCGGCAATACGCCTGAGCTCCTGGCCATCCCGGGAAGCCACGACTGGTACGACGGCCTGGTGAACTTCTCCAGCATCTTCTGCCGCGGGCGCCGCATCGGCGGCTGGCAGACGACCCAGGCCCGGAGCTACTTCGCCGTCCGCCTCCCTCACCGGTGGTGGCTGTGGGGCATCGACCTCCAATTCGGCGACTACCTCGACGAAACCCAGGTCGCCTACTTCGCCGAGGCGACGGCGAGCCACATGGAGCCGGGTGACCGTATCGTGGTGTGCCTGGCCAAGGAGGTAGAGAGCGGTCGCAAGGGCACGGAGGTGTCTTCCGACCGGAACCTGGCGTATCTCGAGCGTGAGGTCGTGACGCCGGCCGGCGGGCGGGTCGCCCTGTACCTCAAGAGCGGCCGGCACTACTACGCCCGGTACGAGGCGGACGGGGGAAGTCCCCAGCTGGTCACCGCCGGGGGCGGGGGCGCGTTTCTGCACCCGACGCACGCCCTCGCCGAGGTGGCAAAGCCGCCCGGTGACGAAGCCTCCGGCCCCTACCGGCGGGCGGCGGTCTACCCCTCGGCCGACTGGTCGCGCAGGCTCCGCCGGAGGATCTGGCTGCTCCCGGCCTTCAACCTGCCGCTCGCGGGCGTGCTCGGGATGATCCAGGTCTTGCTCGCGTTCATGTTGAACCTGCACCTCGATGAGCGCCATCGCGACATCGGGTTCGGGGACCTGCTACCGGCCCTGTGGGAGAGCCCCATTGCCTTCCTGCTGATGATGCTCGTCATCGGTTCGCTGGCCGCCATGATCCGCCTCGCCCACGACGCCAGCGGCGTCCCACGCCTCGTGATCGGTCTGGCGCACTCGGCGCTGCAGTTCGGTGGGCTGGGTCTGGTCCTCGTCGTATCGTCCTCGCTGGCCAGCCGCCTAGAGGGGACCGCGTCGCTGCTGGTCTTTCTCGCCCTCGTGTGGGGGCTCGGTGGCCTCGGCGGCATCCTCGGCATATCGGGCTACCTGTGGGCGACCAACTGCTTCGGGTTCCACGCCAACGAGGCCTACGCGCCACTGCACCACATGGACCAGAAGAACTTCCTGCGTCTGCACATCGACGGCGAAGGCGGCCTCAGGCTGTTCCCCATCGGGATCGAGCGAGTGGGCCGCCGCTGGGTCTTCCGTCCCGACGCCTCGGCCCACGAGCCATGGCTCTCGCCTCCGGACGGCGAGGACCTCCACACCCATCTGATCGAAGCTCCGATCCGCTTGGAGCGGCGTGAACCGGACTGATCTCGGGGGCGCCGCGTGAGTGCCTGAGGTCCGTCAGCGCCCACCCTCTCCGCCGACTACTCAGGCGGGCCGCCTCTCGGACCAGGCTATCGACAACGGTGCCGACCGCCGCCACCGGCGCATCGGCACCACGAGCCGTCGAGCCCTCTCGTCGTTCGGCCCACGAAGAGTCCACCAGGTGATCGGCCCGGTGAGCGTGCCTCGGACGCCGCTGACGGGCATGTGCGCCGACGTCCCTATTTCCGGGATGGCCGCCGGTTTCAGAGTCGAGTAGCGCCACCACGGCGGTCATAACCTTCGCGCCGTGGAGAATCGGGACCGTGGCCACTACGAGCGGCGAATAACGTGCGGTAGTACTTGGATAGCGGGGGCGCGCCGCAGCTTCAACGGTGAATGACCGACCGCCGACGACCTCCTATCGGGGAATGAACAGGGGGACGACGGCGAGGTCGGGTGCACGGGCGAAACGGGCCAGCCAGTCGACGGGGTCGACG
>DATLFN010000008.1 GCA_035540975.1 Acidimicrobiales bacterium | reverse complement strand
ACGCAGCGGTCGACGCCCTGCCGCCCCCGCCGGGCGTCGACCGCTGCGTCGCCCTGCTCGCCTACGAGGGCGTCGGCCGGGAGGTCGTGGCCCGGCTGAAGTACCGCAACGCCCGGTCCGCCCTCCCGTGGCTGGCCGCCGGGATGGCCGCCCTGGTGGACGCCCACAAGCTGGACGCGGTGACGTGGGTTCCCACCACCGCCGCCCGCCGGCGGGCGCGCGGCTTCGACCAGGGCCGGCTCCTGGCGCGCGCCGTCGCCCGCCGCCTCGGCGTGCCGTGCCTGCCGCTGCTGCGCCGCCTCCCCGGCCCACCGCAGACGGGAGCGTCGCGCGCCGAGCGGCTCCGGGGGCCCCGGCTGGTCGCCCGCCGGCCGCCCCCGGGCCGCGTGCTGCTGGTGGACGACGTGGTCACCACCGGCGCCACGCTGGCCGCCGCCGCCGGTGCCCTCCGGGCCGGCGGCCACCCGGTCCGGGTCACCGCCGTGGCCGCCGCCCGCCGCCGCCCGGTCGAAGATCCCCGCCAAGGCGGCGAACCGGCCTGCGTAGACTGAGGGCATGGGCCGCGTGCGGGTCTGTGGTTGAAAGTCGATGCCAGCCGCGGGCGAAACGACCCACGTAAGGCAACCCGTGGTTGCCGAGCATGGTGCGGTTTAGAGGTAAGTCCTGCCCATCGATGCGCCGGCTGTCGGCGCGGGGTGGAGAAGGGGGGAGTGCCTGATGCCGGCCGGTGTGGGGCCCCGGAGCCGCCATCGCCGCAGGCGCGAACCCCTCCGCAGGCGAGTGTGGGGTCAAAGACCAGGTCAGCCGCACGCGACCCGTACCAGAACGCCGATACCGATATCGAGAGGAGCCGAGTGGACATCTCCATCCAGGGCCGCAACGTCGAGGTGTCGGACACGCTCCGAGAGGCGGTGGACGAGAAGCTCTCGCGCCTCGTCCGCTTCCTCGACGGCATGGAGCGCGCCGAGGTCCGCTTCCACGAGGAGCGCAATCCCCGCATCGCCGAGAAGGACGTCTGCGAGGTCACGATGCACGGCCACGGCCACGTGGTCCGCGCCCGGGCCACCGCCGGCGATGCGTTCGCGGCCGTCGACCGGGTGGTCGACAAGCTGGAGCACCGGATCGAGAAGCTCAAGGGGAAGCTGAACGGGCGCAACCACCACCGCCGGCCGGGCGCCGGCTCGCATGGCGCCGCCACGTCGGCCCCGGCGGGTACGGTGGCGGCCGTCGGGACCGAAGCCGAGGAGTCGGACGAGGCCTCGCCCCGCATCGTCCGGACCAAGCAGTTCGCCATCAAGCCGATGACCCCGGAGGAGGCCGTGCTCCAGATGGAGCTGCTCAGCCACGACTTCTTCCTGTTCACCAACGCCGACACCGGCGCCGCCGCCGTGGTCTACCGGCGCAAGGATGGTCATATCGGGCTCATCGACGGGGCCTGACCTGCCGATGAGTAGTCAAGATGGAGCATCACCGCCGCCGGCGGCCCGCTCTTGGTCATCGGGCGGGCCGTCCCCGCCGGGAAGGACGAAGGTGTCTGAGAACCTGAGGCTGTCGGATCACGAGCGTGAGGCGTCGTCGGACGAGGTCATCCGCGTCCTGATCGCCGACGACCAGGCCCTGTTCCGACGCGGGCTGTTCGTGGTCCTCGGTACCGAGGACGGGGTGGACGTGGTCGCCGAGGCCGAGAACGGCCAGGAGGCGATCGAGAAGGCCCGCGAGCTGGCGCCCGACGTGGTGCTGATGGACGTCCGCATGCCGAAGGTCAACGGCATCGAGGCGGCGGCCACCATCCGGGCCGACCTGCCGAGCACCAAGATCCTCATGCTCACCGTGAGCGACGAGGAGGAGGACCTCTACGAGGCGATCAAGGCGGGTGCCAACGGCTACCTGCTGAAGGAGATCTCCGTCGACGAGGTGGCCGAGTCCATCCGGGCGGTCATGCAGGGACAGAGCCTGATCTCCCCCTCCATGGCGTCCAAGCTGCTCAGCGAGTTCAACGCCCTGGTCCGCCGGGCCGAGGACCGCCAGCAGTTCCCGGCCCCTGCCCTCACGAACCGGGAGATCGAGGTGCTGCGCCTGGTGGCCAAGGGCATGAGCAACCGGGAGATCGCCGAGGAGCTCTACATCTCCGAGAACACGGTCAAGAACCATGTCCGGAACATCCTGGAGAAGCTCCACCTCCACAACCGCATGGAGGCGGTGATCTACGCCGTCAAGGAGCGCCTGCTCGACATCCGCGAGGCGTGACCGCCCGGCCGCCGAGCGCAGCGAGGCCCGGCCGGGCGGAACGAGAAGCCGCGCCGGCGCACCGGCCCCGCGCCTCGTGGGGGCCGAGCGCAGCGAGGCCCGGTGCTTCACCGGGCGGCCCGGCGGGCCGCCCGGTCTTAGGATGGGGTCGCCATGAGCGTGTTCAGCAAGATCCTGCGGGCCGGCGAGGGCAAGAAGGTGCGCGCCCTCCAGGGGATCGTGCCCGAGATCAACGCCCTCGAGCCCGAGATCAAGGCGCTCTCGGACGACGCCCTGGCCCACAGGACGGTCGAGTTCCGCGAGCGCATCGCCCGGGCCACGGCCGACGGCGACTCCATCCACGACGTCCTCAACGAGCTGCTCATCGAGGCCTTCGCCGTCGTCCGGGAGGCTGCCTGGCGGGTCATCGGCCAGCGCCACTTCGACGTCCAGCTGATGGGCGGCGCCGCCCTGCACTTCGGGTGGATCGCCGAGATGAAGACCGGTGAGGGCAAGACCCTCGTCTCCACCCTGCCCGTGTACCTCAACGGCCTGAGCAGCCGGGGCGTGCACGTCATCACCGTCAACGACTACCTGGCCAGGCGGGACGCCGAGTGGATGGGCCGGATCCACAACTTCCTCGGGGTCACGGTGGGCCGGGTGAGCCCGGAGATCGAGGGCTCGGACCGCAAGCGGGAGGCGTACGCGTGCGACGTCACCTACGGCACCAACACCGAGTTCGGCTTCGACTACCTGCGGGACAACATGGCGCGCTCGCTGGACGCCATGGTCCAGCGCGGCCACGTCTTCGGCATCGTCGACGAGGTGGACTCCATCCTCATCGACGAGGCCCGCACGCCGCTCATCATCAGCGGCCCGGCCGCCGAGTCGGCGCGCCTCTACTACCAGTTCGCCGGCATCGTCCGAGCCCTCGTGCGCGACGTCGACTACGAGGTGGAGGAGGAGAAGCGGACCGTCGTCCCCACCGAGGAGGGGATCGAGAAGGTCGAGCGCCAGCTCAACGTCGGCAACCTCTACGACGCCGTCTCGGTGAACTACGTGCACCAGCTCCAGAACGCCCTCAAGGCCAAGGAGCTGTTCAAGCGGGACAAGGACTACGTCGTCATGGACGGCGAGGTGAAGATCGTCGACGAGTTCACCGGGCGCATCCTGGACGGCCGGCGCTGGTCGGACGGCCTGCACCAGGCGGTGGAGGCCAAGGAGCGGGTGAAGATCAAGGAGGAGAACCACACCTGGGCGACGGTGACCCTTCAGAACTACTTCCGGCTCTACGAGAAGCTCTCGGGGATGACCGGCACGGCGGAGACCGAGGCCTCGGAGTTCGCCAACACCTACAACCTCCCGGTGGTGCCCATCCCCACCCACCGCCCGATGGTCCGCAACGACCTGGGCGACCTCATCTACAAGACGGAGGAGGCGAAGTTCGCCGCCGTCGTGGACGACGTGGTGGAGCGCAACGAGAAGGGCCAGCCCATCCTCATCGGAACGGCGTCGGTCGAGAAGTCCGAGGTCCTGTCCCGCCTGCTGGACCGGCGCGGCATCCAACACAGCGTCCTCAACGCCAAGCAGCACACCCGGGAGGCCCACATCGTGGCCCAGGCGGGCCGGCTGGGCGGCGTCACGGTCGCCACCAACATGGCCGGCCGGGGCGTCGACATCCTCCTCGGCGGGAACCCCGAGGGATTGGCCCGCAACGAGGTGGTGGCCCAGGGCCTCGATCCCGAGACCGAGGAGGGGGCCGCGCTCCTCGCCGAGCTCATCCCCAAGTTCGAGGCGGAGACCAGGGCCGAGGGCGACGAGATCCGCCAGCTGGGCGGGCTGTACGTCCTCGGCAGTGAGCGCCACGAGAGCCGCCGCATCGACAACCAGCTGCGGGGCCGCGCCGGCCGCCAGGGCGACCCGGGGGAGAGCCGCTTCTTCCTGTCGCTGGAGGACGAGCTGATGCGGCTCTTCGCCACCGGCGCCATGAGCTGGGTGATGGGGAAGGCGCTCCCGGACGACGTGCCCATCGAGGCGAAGATGGTCACCAAGGCCATCGAGCGGGCCCAGAACACCGTCGAGCAGCGCAACGCGGAGATCCGCAAGAACACGCTGAAGTACGACGAGGTGATGAACGAGCAACGCAAGGTCATCTACGGGCGCCGCCGGCAGATCCTCGACGGCACCGACCTGCGGGAGCGCACCCTGGAGATCCTGGCCGCCGCGGTGGAGGGCCTGGTGAAGGGCTATCTCGTCTCCGACTACGCGGAGGACTGGGACCTCGACGGCCTGCTCACCGAGGTCCGCCTCTACTTCCCCACCAGGTTCACCGCCGACGAGCTCAAGCAGGCGGTCTCCGCCGAGGAGGTCGAGGAGAGCCTGCTGGCCGAGGCCGTCGCCCACTACGAGCAGCGCGAGCGCGACCTCCCGGGAGGCCCCGAGATGATGCGGGAGCTCGAGCGCTCGATCATGCTCCAGATCGTCGACCAGAAGTGGCGCGAGCACCTGGCCGAGATGGACTACCTCCGGGAAGGCATCAACCTGCGGGCCATGGGCCAGCAGGACCCGCTGGTCGCCTGGCAGCGCGAGGGCTACGACATGTTCGGGCAGATGGTCGCCGGCATCGACGACGACTACGTGAAGTACGTGATGCACGTCGAGGTGCTGGTGGACCGCCCGGCCGAGCCCGAGCTGGAACGGGCCAGCTACGTCGCCCCCGAGGGCCCCGTGCGGGAGGTGTCGGCCCCCGCCACTGCCCCTGCGCAGCCGGCCGCCGCCGGCGGTGGCCGCCCGTCGCCCGCTGCCGTGGCCGGCGAGCCGGCCCAGGCGCCCATCGTGAAGACGTCGGCGTTCGACAAGGTCGGCCGCAACCAGCCGTGCCCCTGCGGCAGCGGGAAGAAGTTCAAGCTCTGCCACGGCAGGTAGCGCGGACGCGGCCCCGTGCGTGACTTCACCGGCGACCTGACGGAGCTCTCCGCGCGGCTGGAGGAGGCCGAGCGCTACCTCGACCTGGCCGGCAAGCGGTCGCGCCTGGCCGAGCTCGAACCGGTCGTGGCCGCGCCCGGCCTGTGGGAGGATCCCGACCACGCCCGCAGGGTGAGCACCGAGTTCGGCCGCATCTCCGACGACGTGTCCATGCTGGACGGGCTGCGAGCCCGCCTGGACGATGCCGCCACGCTCTACGAGCTGGCCGTCCGGGAGGCCGACGACAGCGTCGAGCCCGAGCTCAAGGCGTCGATCGACGAGCTCGGCCGCGCCCTCGACGACCTGGACCTGCGGTCCCTCTTCACCGGCGACCACGACGAGGGCGACGCCGTGTGCGAGATCCACGCCGGCGAGGGCGGGACGGACGCCCAGGACTGGGCCGAGATGATGCTGCGGATGTACCTCCGCTGGGCCGAGAGGCGGGGCTTCGCCGTGGAGGTCGACGAGGCCACCGCCGGCCAGGAGGCCGGCATCCTGTCGGCCACGTTCATCGTCCGCGGCCGGTACGCCTATGGCCTCCTCGCCAGCGAGCGCGGGGTCCACCGCCTGTACCGCATCTCCCCCTTCGACGCCCAGGCCCGCCGCCAGACCTCCTACGCCGCCTTCGAGCTCACGCCGTTCTTGGAGGACCTCTCCGACGAGGTGGTGATCGACGAGAAGGACCTCCGGGTCGACACCTACCGCTCGTCGGGGGCGGGCGGGCAGCACGTCAACGTCACCGACTCGGCCGTCCGCCTCACCCACCTTCCCACCGGCATCGTCGTCTCCTGCCAGAACGAGCGCAGCCAGTTCCAGAACAAGGCCAAGGCCATGCAGATCCTGGCGGCCAAGCTGGCCGAGCGGGAGCGGGAGGAGCGGCGGGCCAAGCTGGACGCCCTCTCCGGCCCCCAGAGCCGGGTGTCGCGCGCCGGGAGCTTCATCCGGGGCTACGTGCTGGCGCCCTACCAGAAGGTCAAGGACGAGCGCACGGAGATGGAGACGGGCAACGTCCAGTCCGTGCTGGACGGCGACCTCGACCCGTTCATGGAGGCCTACCTACGGTGGCGGCGGACCCAGGGGTAGCCTGAGGCCGGAGCGGGGCGTCGCCGCGGCTCCACCGTCCCCCTCATGATCAAACTCGAGTCCGTCACCAAGGCCTACAAGGGCACCACCGTCGCGCTGCGGGACTGCTCGGTCGACATCCAGAAGGGCGAGTTCGTCTTCCTGGTGGGCCCGTCGGGGTCCGGCAAGTCGACCTTCCTCCGCCTCCTCACCAAGGAGGAGGAGCCCGACGCCGGCCGCATCTGGGTGGCGGGCAAGGACATCGGCCAGCTCAACTCCTGGAAGGTCCCGTACCTGCGCCGGAACATCGGCTGCATCTTCCAGGACTTCAAGCTGCTGCCCAACAAGTCGGTCTACGAGAACGTGGCCTTCGCCCTCGAGGTGATCGGCCGCCCCAAGCACGTGGTGGCCTCGCAGGTACCGCAGATCCTCGACCTCGTCGGGCTGGCCAAGAAGATGGACAACAAGCCCAACGAGCTGTCGGGCGGCGAGCAGCAGCGGGTGTCGATCGCCCGGGCGTTCGTCAACCGGCCCCTGATCCTGCTGGCCGACGAGCCGACCGGGAACCTCGACCCCAACACGACCATGGGGATCATGCGCCTGCTGGACCGCATCAACCGGACCGGCACCACCGTGGTGATGGCCACCCACGACCAGGGCATCGTCGACTCGATGCGCCGTCGGGTCATCGAGCTCGACCGCGGGACGGTGGTCCGCGACCAGGCACGGGGCGTGTACGGGTACGGCACGTGAGCCCCGGCGGCCGCGCCGGCGCCCGGGGTGCCCCGGCCGGCCCCCGGCCCGCTTCTGGCACCAGGAACCGGCGCCATGCGGTCGATTCCTGGTGCCAGAACGAGGGAGGGCCCGGCTCGGCCGACTGGTGGTTCCGGCGCCAGCTCGTGATGGCCGGCGTCGCCGCCGTCGTGGTCCTCCTGGCCGTCGCCGGCGCCGGCTTCGCCATCGACCGGGGCAGGGATGCGGCCGCCGCCGCCCTGCGGCCCACGGCCGACGGCCGGGGCGTGATCGCCGTGTCGCCGGCCGCCGAGTCGACGCGGGCCGCCACCTGGGTGGTGGCCGTCGCCGTGGTGGCGGTGGCCGCCGTCCTGACCGTGCTGTTGGACCACACCTTCCGGGTGGCCCGTTTCGCGGTGCTGGCCCGACCGGGCCGCGCCTACCCCGAGGAGGCCGCCGCCGAGGCGGCGCAGGAGGAGCCCCGAGCATGGCCCTGAGCCTCGACTACGTCGTGCGGGAGACGGCGAGCAACCTGCGGCGCAACGTGTTGATGACGGCTGCCGCCGTCCTCACCGTCGCCGTCTCCCTGTCGCTCGTGGGCGGCGCCCTGCTGCTCAAGCAGGGCGTCTCCAAGGCGAGCCTCCAATGGCGGGGCGGCGTGGAGCTGTCGGTGTTCATGCTCCCCGAGTCGACGGCCGAGCAGAAGGCCGCCGTCGAGACCGAGCTCTCGGCCATGCCCGAGGTCAAGAGCTTCACCTTCGTGGACCAGAACGCGGCGTTCGAGGAGTTCAAGGAGATGTTCGCCAACTCCCCCGACCTGGTGGAGAGCGTCGGCCCGCCCGATCTGCCCCCCTCGTACCGGATCGTGCCCAAGGAGGCGGAGTTCGTCGACGTGGTCGGCGACCGGTTCAAGAACCGGCCCGGGGTGAAGGAGGTCGTCTACGCCCGCGAGGTCGTCGAGACGCTGCTCAAGGTCACCCGGGCGCTCCAGATCGGCATCGTCTCGGTGGCCGGCGTCCTGCTCCTGTCGGCCGTCCTGCTCATCCTGAACACCATCCAGATGGCGATCTTCGCCCGGCGCCGGGAGGTGGCGGTGATGAAGCTGGTGGGGGCCACCAACTGGTTCATCCGCGTCCCGTTCATGCTGGAGGGGATGGTGCAGGGGCTGGTCGGGGCGACGGCGGCGTTCGGCGTGGTGGCGGTGGTCCGCAACCTCCTGGCCGGAGCGGTGGGCGACAGCGAGCTCGGGGTGCAGCTGCTGCCCCCGGCCAGCGACGTGGTCGGTACCGGACTGTTCGTCCTCTTCGCCGGCGCCGCCATCGGGACGGTCGGCTCCGCCTTCGCCGTGCGCCGCTTCCTGGACGTCTGACGCTTCGACGTCATTCGTTCGCTTCGCCCACTCCATTCGGTCGAGTCGGATCGAGCTCCGGCGGGCGACGGCCTCCCGTCCCGACCAGTCGGCGGCGGACCGCCACCGCGCCCTCCCGCCGGCCTCTCAAGGTCGCCCCCCGGGTGGTCGACCTTTCCGGAGGTGACCCGGGCCCCCCGCTCCACCTTGGCCGCCGCCGTCGCGGTGGCCCTCGTCGCCTGGGCCGGGCCGTCCGTCGCCGAGACGCCGAAGAGCGCAGCCGACCGCCAGGCGGAGATCAAGGCGGAGATCAAGACGCTCAAGGAGGAGGTGTCCGAGGCGTCCGAGGAGGAGTCGGCCCTGCTGGCCGCCCTCGACGAGGCCCAGGAGCGCCGGGCGTCGCTGGACCGGAAGGTCACCGTGCTCGACCCCCAGGTGGCTTCGGCGGAGGGGGAGGCGGCGATCGCCGAGGCGGCCCTCGAGAGGGTGCAGTCGGAGTTCGTCCGGGCCCAGACGCAGCTGGCCGTGGAGAACGAGGCGCTGGCGTCGGAGAAGGCCCGGCTGCGCCGGCGCGCCGTGGCCGCGTACATCGCCAACCCCCCGGCACGGGCGGCCGAGCTGCTGCTGCGGGCCGGCGACCTGCGGGAGATCGCCGCCACCTCCGGCTACCTGTCGAGCGTGGTCGAGGCCCAGCGCGACGCCGTCCGTCGCTACACGGCCAGGCGCGACGCCACCGACACCCTGCGGGCGACGGTCGAGGTCCGGAAGGACGCCGCCAAGAAGCAGCGCGACGTCGTGGTGAACCGCTTCTCCGACCTGGAGGGGCTGCGCAACGAGCTGGCCGCCGTGCGGGCCGAGGCGGCGGGCGAGGAGGCCCGCCACGCCTTGCTGCTCGAGCAGGTCCGCCTGCGCAAGACCGACTTCGAGAACCAGATCGCCGCCCTGCGCGTGGAGTCGAGCGGGGTCAGCGCCCTGCTCCGGGGGCTGACGCCGGTGGCCGGCGCCGTCACCATGGCGCCGGGCCGGCTGTCGCTCCCCGTCAGCGGCGTGCCCCTCACGTCGAACTTCGGCCCCCGGCTCCACCCGATCTTCGGCACCGTGCGAGACCACGACGGCGTCGACTTCGCGGCACCGTCCGGCTCCGCCATCCGGGCGGCGGCGGCCGGCACCGTGGTCGCGGCCAACCCCCGTGGCGGCTACGGCAACGCCACGATCGTCGACCACGGCGGCGGCGTCGCCACGCTGTACGCCCACCAGAGCGAGATGTTCGTGGCGCCCGGCACCGTCGTGGGGGCAGGCCAGGTGATCGGGTCGGTGGGGTCCACGGGGTTTTCCACGGGCCCGCACCTGCACTTCGAGGTCCGGGTCCGGGGCATCCCCGTCGATCCTCTCGGGTTTTTCGCCGTTCGCTGAGGTTCCCGGTTGGTTGGGGCGCTCGCCCCGTCTGGGTAGGACCTACGTCGTGGGGACGGCTGCCGATCTCATCCCGGCGGATGCGTCGCTCGACTCGCTTCGTGGCATCGCCGCGTCGTGCACCGCCTGCCCCCTCCACGAGCGTGGGACGCAGACGGTGTTCGGCCAGGGGCCCGGCTCGGCTGTGGTGATGCTGGTGGGGGAGCAACCGGGCGACCGGGAGGACGTGGCCGGGGAGCCGTTCGTGGGCCCGGCGGGGGCGCTGCTCGACCGTGCCCTGGCGGACGCCGGGATCGACCGGTCGGACGCGTACGTGACGAACGTGGTGAAGCACTTCAAGTGGCGGCCCGCCGGCAAGCGGCGGATCCACCAGAAGCCGACCGCGGCGGAGATCGCCGCCTGCCGGCCGTGGCTGGACCGCGAGATCGAGCTGGTCGACCCCCGGGTGGTGGTCTGCCTCGGGGCGACGGCCGCCCAGGCGCTGCTCGGGCGCTCGTTCCGGGTGACCCGGTCCCGCGGCCAGTTCGTGGAGTGGGAGCGGGAGCCGCTGGCGCTCGCCACGGTCCATCCGTCCTCGATCCTGCGCGCCGCCGACGACACCAGCCGCCGGGACGAGCTGGCCGCCTTCGTGGCCGACCTGAGGGTGGTGGCCGCCGCCCTGGCGCCTGCCCGTTAGGGTTTGCCGCGCCGATCCGGTGGGCAACAACTCAGCATACCGGGAGATCCCGGGGGCGATCAAGACCTCACAAGGAGGCCAGAAGTTATGGGTATCGGTGTCAGCGTTTTCCTCATCGCAGTCGGTGCAATCCTTTCGTTCGCCATCGACGTCACGACCGAGGGCGTGAACCTGGACACGGTCGGCGTCATCCTCATGATCGTCGGCGCCATCGGGCTGCTGGCGTCCCTGCTGTTCTGGAGCAGCTTCAGCCCCTACAGCCGTGGCCGCGACGAGGTGGTCGTCCGCGACCGCGAGATCGTCTGATACCACGAAATACCTTTTCACCAGCGTCGATGCCGCCCTTCCGGGCGGCATCGACGCGTCCGGGCCGGTCCCCCGCTGGGCCGTGACCGACCATGAGCAGCTGACCGGCGCCGAGCTGGAGGCACAAGAGGGCGAAGCACTTCCCGACCGTGAAGCGATGCCCACCGTCAAGGTGGGGATCGGGACCGGCATCGACAACTTTGCGATGCCGATCAACGAAGCCATTGCCATCAAACGACGAGTCGATCGGGTAACCCCGTCAGGTCCCGCCGGCGAACCTTGGGGGGTAACGACGGCCCAGTGGTGAAGAGCTGGTGGAGGGCGTTCAGTCGGTTGTGGACATTGAGCGCGGCGGTCTGAATCGGGTGCGGATGGTTGCGAAGGCCGTCGCGCTGCCCTCGCTGCGGAACGTGCCGCTGATCTTGCCTCGACCTCGAACACGACGACCCCGACGACGACCGAAGCCGCCGTCGACCACCACGACCGCCGGCGCCACGACCACGACCACCGGGTCCGGGTAGGTGGGGCGGCTGCTGGTCGTCGCCGTCGCAGGGGCGCTGCTCGCCGGCGTCGCCGGCGCGTGCGGGGGGTCGCCGGCGAAGTTCCAGCCCCCGTTCGACTGCTGGGCGGCCAGGACGAACGCCTGGCGGGAGGCCAGCGAGGCGGGCGACGAGGGCGGCCCCCTGGCCGACGCCGAGGAGGCGATGGCGCGGCTCGGCGCCGGGCGCCTTACCCTCCAGCTGTCGACGTCGGCCGGGGAGGGCGAGAAGGCGGGCCCGGTCGGGTTCCGCATGGAGGGCCCCTTCGCCATCGGCGACGGGGCGATGCCGGTGCTGGACCTGCGGTACACCCGCCTGCTGGGCGACCGGACGTCCGAGACCCGGGTGGTGTCGACGGGCGAGGTGGCGTTCGTGGTGGCCGACGGGAAGACCATCGAGGTGCCGCCCGAGGAGGCCGCCCGCCTCCGCCTGGGGGACGGCGACGGCGGCATCGCCGACCTCGGCATCGCCGGGTGGGCCCGCGCACCCGAGGTGGAGGAGCGCGACGGCGGGGTGCGCGTGGTCCGGGGGACGGTGGACGTGGCCGACCTCCTGTCGGACCTGGCCCGAATCGGCGAGCAGGCGGGCGGTGGCGGACGCGGCGAGCCACTCGACGACGAAGCGGCCGAACGACTCCAGCGCCTGGTCGAGTCGAGCGAGCTGGTCGCCGAGCTCGGCACCGACGATCTCCCCCGCTCGCTCCGGGTGGTCGTCGACTTCGCCGGCCGGGTCCCCGACGACCTCCGGGAGGCGCTGGGCGCCTACGCGTCACCCCGGCTCGAGCTCACCCTGTCGCTCGAGCGCCTCGACGGGCCCCTGGAGGTCGAGGCGCCCGAGCGCTGAGCCCGCTCAGCCGCTCTCGATGAAGATGCACTCCCCGGGGCAGTCCTCGGCGGCGTGCACGACGTCGCGCTCGCGGCCGCCGGGGACGGCGGCCAGGCCGTCCGACATGCCGGGGTCGTTGAAGACGTGCTCACCCTCCCGCACGTAGGCGATGCCGTCCTCGAGGAGCACGAACACCTCGGGGCAGTGGTCGACGCACAGGCCGTCGCCCGTGCACAGGTCCTGGTCGATCCACACGCTCAGCGCCACGGCTCCCATCCTGTCAGGCGCGGCGGTCCCGCACCGACGGGGCGGGCCGGCCGGGCCGGAGGACGCCTCGCCACCGGTACGATCGAGGGGTGAGGACGACGCCGGCGCCCGCCGGGTCGACCGGGGCCGCAGGCGCTCCCGACCGGTCGGGGCACGCGCACGACCCCGTCCCGCCCGGCGCCGGCGAGCAGGCGGCCGCCCTGGCCGGCAGCCGGGCGGAGGCGGTGCGACGGGCCCGCCGGCTGAACGTCGCGACCATCGGGTGGAACGCCGTCGAGGGAGTGGTCGCCGTCACCGCCGGCGTCGCCGCCGGGTCGGTGAGCCTGGTCGGGTTCGGCCTCGACTCGGCCATCGAGGTGTCCGCCGCCGTGATCCTCGCCCTGCACCTGCGGCGGGAGGGCGCCGGCGCGTGCATGCAGGAGAGCGACCGCCGGGCGACCCGGGCGATCGGCGTCAGCTTCGGCCTGCTGGCCGTCTACGTCGCCGTGGAGTCGGTGCGTGAGCTGGTCACGACGGGCCGCCCCGAGGCGAGTGTCCCCGGGCTGGCGATGGCGGTCCTGTCGCTGCTCGTGATGCCGTGGCTGGCCCGGGCCAAGAGGCGGCTGGCGCCTGCCCTCGGCTCGCGGGCGGTGGAGGCCGACGCCACCCAGACGAACCTGTGCGCCCTGCTGTCGGGCGTGCTGGTCGTCGGCTTGGGCGCCAACGCCCTGTTCGACTGGTGGTGGGCCGACCCGTTGGCGGGGCTCGCCATCGCCGCCGTCGCCGCCAGGGAGGCGGTCACCACGTGGCGGGCGGAGTCGCTCGAGGACACCTGCTGCGCGTGAGGGAGGCGGGGCGAGGCGGCGCCCAGCCCCGAACCTGTCACGGAAACGACCCGGATCCGGGTCGTTCCGGCGACAGGTTGGCGGCTAGCCGCCGCCCCCGGCCGACTTCTGGCGGGCGACGACGCGGCTGCGGGCCATGGCTGGCGGGCGGGCGCCGGGGGGAGCCACCAGGTCGTCCAGCAGGCGGCGGGTGGCGGCCGCCACCTCCGCCACGGCCCGGTCGAACGCCTCCTGGTTGGCCCGCGACGGCGTGCGGTGGCCGCTGACCTTGCGCACGAACTGGAGGGCGGCGGCGCGGACCTCGGCGTCGGTCGCCTCGTCCTCGCCCCGCAGTGTCACGATGCTCCGGCACATGGCGTCCACGTTGGCACACGGCTCGGCGCGACGGTGGCGGGGCCGGTCGCGGGCGGCCGTCCAGGTGGTGCTGGTCGGCGGCGTGCTCGCCGTCGTGGCGGCGCGAGGCCCCGACGGGGACCCCCTGCTGCCCGACCGGCTCCACGCCCTCCGCCCCGCCCAGGACGGCACCTACCGGATGGTGGGCAGCGAGCGGGACAGCCGAACGGGCCGCACCGTCGACACCTCGGAGACCTTCAGCGTCGAGCCGTGGTTCGAGGTCGGCGGGGTGAAGCACCAGATCACCCGGGCGGGCGGCGCGGCGGAGTGGGAGACGGCGTTCCGCCACGACGGCGCCCACCGCCTCCGCGAGTCGGCGGGCGGGGTGTCGCAGTCGTGGGACCCGCCGCTGCGCACCTACCCGGCGCCGCTCGGGGTGGGGACGACGTGGACGGCCCGCAGCACCGCGACGGTCCCCGACGTGGCCGGGTTCCGTCGGGTCACGACGGTGGAGGCCCGCACCGAGGTGGCCGACGCGGCGACCGTGGAGGTCGCCGGCCGGCGGGTGCGGGCGTACGTGCTACACGCGTGGGTGCGGACGACGGTGACGTCCACCAACCGGGCCGACGGGACGGCCACCACGGCGACGTCGGTAACGGAGGGCCGGTCGTGGTTCTCGCCCGAGCACATGCTGGTCGTGCGCAGCCACCGGGCCACCACGGTGGACGGCGGCGCCGGCGGCCAGCGCTACCGGGTGGTCCGCCGCCTGGAGCTGGAGCGGCTGGAGCCGGCGTGAGTCGTGCTCAGCCGCCCAGGGCGGCGCGCAGGACGGCCAGGCGCTCGGGGACCACCCGGTAGTACGCCCACCTGCCCCGCTTCTCCCGGCTGACCAGGCCGGCGTCGGTGAGGACGGCGAGGTGGTGGCTGATGGTGGGCTGGCTGCGCCCCACCGGCCCGGTGAGGTCGCAGGCGCACGCCTCGTCGCAGTTGGCGATGATCGACAGCAGGCGGAGCCGGACCGGGTCGGCGAGCACCTTGAAGGCGGAGGCCAGCTCCTCGGCCTCCGAGGCGGCGAGGACGGCATCGCCGATCGGGCTGCAGCACGCTTCGATGACCCTCAGCTCCATGCCGCCAGGATACACATTGACAGCCATCGATGGATGCGCGATGGTGGAGACACATCGACAGTCGTCGATGCAACGCTCCCGGGGAGGCCCGATGTCCCGAGTCCAGCTCGCCCTCAACGTGTCCGACGTCGACGAGGCGGTCGCCTTCTACTCGAAGCTGTTCGCCGCCGAGCCGGCCAAGCGGCGGCCCGGCTACGCCAACTTCGCAATCGCCGAGCCGCCTCTCAAGCTGGTCCTCATCGAGAACCCGGCGGCGGCGGGCACCCTGAACCACCTCGGGGTCGAGGTCGCCTCTGCCGGCGAGGTCACCGCCGCCGGGGCCCGCCTGGCCGGCCAGGGCCTGGCCACCGCCACCGAGGAGGACGTCACCTGTTGCTACGCCGTGCAGGACAAGGTGTGGGTCGACGGCCCGGACGCCACGCCGTGGGAGGTGTACACGGTGCTGGCCGACGCCGAGACGCCCGACGGCCGGCCGGCCGAGTCGACGTCGTGCGGTGCGGGCGCCTGCTGCGGCAGCTCGACCGCGACCACCGGGGAGGTGTGCTGCTCATGATCCCGTCGCCCTTCACCGCCGACCTCGCCCGGGACCACCGCTCGGCGCTGGTGGCCCGTTCGTCCCGACACCCGGCCCGCTCGCCCCGCCGGCGGGGGGCGGTCGCCGCTCTCGCCACTATCGTCGCCCTGGCCCGCTCGGTGCGAACCCGGCCGGCGGCGCCGGCCTGCGCCGCCTGTTGAGGTCCGGCCCGCGAAACCGCCCCCGGACGCTCGGTCCGGGGGCGGCGGGGTGGAGGTGGCGGGAATCGAACCCGCGTCCTTCAGCTTCTCAGCAGGGCTTCTCCGAGCGCAGCCGGTGGAGGATCTCGGGCCCCCCGTCGTCACCGGCACTCGGCGAAGGGCCCCAGTCAGCTGAGATGTCCCCGGCGGCCCGCTGACGCAGCTGCCGGGTGAGCCCTACTGGATGGCGCCGGTATCCGGTCCGCAGGGCTGGGACCGGGCCGACGTCGCTACGGTCTAGGCAGCGATTGCGAAGTTCTTAGCTTCGGCATTTGTTGTTGGTTCCGGCTCTTTAACGTGGCTCCGGAGACCACGGCTCGCTTCTCCTGCATCGACGACCGAAGTCGAGGCCAGTCACCCCCTTGATGTGGCGCGTCCCATTCTAACGCCCCGGGAAGGCCGCTTAATCCACCCGCCGCCTCGGGGCGACGGCCCGGTCGGCTTCGCGGGCGGCGTCCCGGGCGGCGATGGCGTGGCGCTTGTCGTAGGTCTTGCGGCCCCGGGCCAGGGCGAGCTCGACCTTGGCCCGGCCGTCCTTGAAGTAGATCGCCAGGGGGACGAGGGTGAGCGACTCCTGCTGGGTGCGCTCCCGCAGCTCGTCGATCTCCCGCCGGTGGAGGAGCAGCTTGCGCACCCGTTCGGGGTCGTGGGCGCCGAAGCCGGTGGCCATGGCGTAGGGCGACACGTGGACCCCGTGCAGCCACACCTCGCCGTCCTGGACGCGGGCGAAGGCGTCCCGGAGCTGGACCTTGCCGTCGCGGATCGACTTCACCTCGCTGCCCTGGAGGGCGATGCCGCACTCGAACGTCGAAAGGACGTCGTAGTCGTGGCGCGCCTTGCGGTTCTGGGCGACCGGGCGCGGGCCCTTCGGCGATTTCGACTGCTTGGCGGCCATGGCCGGTCGAGGCTACCGGGTAGCCTGCGCCGCCCTTCGATGCTGCGCCTCTCCGCCCACGTCCGCCGCCAGATGGTCGACCACTGCCTCGCCGCCCTCCCCGAGGAGGGCTGCGGGCTGCTCGGAGGCACCCCCGACCCGGCCGAGGCCACGGTCTGCTACCCGACGCGCAACGTGGAGGCGTCGGCCCGGCTCTACACCGTCGACCCCCTCCAGCACCTGAAGGCCGACCGGGACGCCGAGGCGCGGGGCCTGGAGCTGATCGGCGTGTTCCACTCGCACACCCACACCGACGCCTACCCGTCGCCCACGGACATCGCCCAGGCGCCCGATCCCGGGTGGCACTACGTGCTCGTCTCCCTGAAGTACGCCGATCCCGTCGTGCGCTCGTTCCGGATCGTCGACGGGAAGGTCGACGAGGAGCCGGTCACCGTCGGTGGAGCGGTGGCCCCGCCGGTAGAATCCTGACCGTCCCGGTCAACGTTTCTTTCAAGGGAGGCCCCGTGCCGGTCGAAGTGCGCCTGCCCACCATCCTGCGCCAGCACGCCGGTGGTCAGGCCTCGGTCAGGGCCAACGGTTCCACGCTCAACGAGGTGTTCGAGGACCTGGTCCGCCAGTTCCCGGGCCTGGCCGGCCAGGTCGTCACCGACGACGGGACGCTCCACAGGTTCGTGAACGTCTACCGCAACGACGACGACGTCCGGTACCTGGAGAAGCTGGAGACCGAGGTCTCCGACGACGACGTGATCTCGATCCTGCCCGCCGTGGCCGGGGGGGCGGGCGGCTAGCCGGGTGGCCGTCTACGCCAGCGTCCTCGACCTGATCGGCAACACGCCGCTGGTCGACGTGTCGCAGCTGAGCGCCAACCCGCGCTCGCGCATCCTCGTGAAGCTGGAAGGCCAGAACCCGGCCGGCTCGGTGAAGGACCGGGTGGCGCTGTTCATGGTCCAGCAGGCCGAGAAGGAGGGGCGGCTGACGCCCGGGCAGACGATCGTCGAGTCGTCGTCGGGCAACACCGGGATCGGGCTGGCCCTGGTGGCCAGGGTGAAGGGCTACCGGCTCAAGATCGTGCTCCCGGAGAACGTGTCGGAGGAGCGCAAGCAGCTACTGGGGATCTGGGGCGCCGAGATCGTCACGACACCCGGGACGGAGGGCTCCAACGGCGCCATGCGCCGGGCCCAGGAGCTGGCCGCGGAGCACCCCGAGTGGTGGTTCCCGTTCCAGTACGGCAACGAGGCCAACCCCCGGGCCCACTACGAGGGCACCGGCCCCGAGATCTGGCGGGACTGCCCCGAGGTGACGCACCTGGTCGCCGGCCTCGGCACCAGCGGCACGCTCGTCGGCGTCGGGCGGTTCCTCAAGGAGCGCAACCCCGACGTGCAGGTGTGGGCGGTGGAGCCCCCGGCGGGCGAGATGGTGGACGGGCTCAAGAACTTCGACGAGGGCTTCGTCCCGCCCATCTTCGAGGCCAACGGCGGCGCCGACCTCCTGGACCGCAAGATGATCGTGCGGCCCCGCGAGTCCCTGGAGGAGGTGCGCCGCCTGATCGACGTCGGCGTGTTCGCGGGCATCTCGTCGGGCGCCGTCCTGGCCGGCGCCAGCCGCTGCGCGTCCCAGATGGACGACGCGGTGATCGTCGCCATCGTCCCCGACGGCGGCTGGAAGTACCTCTCCACCGGCGCCTGGACCGACGACCTCGACGTCGTCACCGAGCGGGCCAGGCGAACCGTCTACTTCTGAGTTGTCTTCCCCGGCCGGGGCCCCAACCCCGGCCTCCTCGCCGAGGCGGGGTCCCCATCCCCGCCCGGCGCCGTGGCTGGCGCCCGACGCCCCAACCCCGGCCTCCTCGCCGAGGCGGGGCCACATCCCCGCCCGGCGCCGTGGCTGGCGTCACGTGGGGCAGAGTGTGGGCGGTGGACGATCGGCCGATCGGGATCTTCGACAGCGGCTTCGGCGGCCTCACCGTGGCCCGCGCCCTGATCGACCTGCTGCCCGAGGAGGACGTCGTCTACTTCGGCGACACGGGCCGCTACCCGTACGGGCCCAAGCCCCTGGACGACGTGCGGGAGTACGCCCGCCAGGTGACGGCCCTGCTGGTCGAGCGCCACGACGTGAAGATGGTCGTGGCCGCGTGCAACACGGCGGCGGCGGCCGCCCTCGACCTCCTGCGCTTCGAGCACGACGTGCCGATCGTGGGCGTGATCGACCCCGGCCTGCGTGCCGCGGTCGCGGTGACGCGTAACCGGCGGGTGGGCGTGATCGGCACGGTCGGGACCATCGGCTCGGGCGCCTATCAGCGGGCCAACGTCGCCCACCGGACCGGCGTCGAGCTGCACTGCTGTGCCTGCCCGGGCTTCGTGGAGTTCGTGGAGAGGGGCGAGACCGACAGCGAGCAGGTGCACGTTCTGGCCGAGCGGCTGCTGGCGCCGCTGCGGGAGGCCGGCGTGGACACCGTGCTGCTGGGCTGCACGCACTACCCGTTCCTGGCCCGCACCATCGGCGACGTGATGGGCCGGGAGGTGGTGCTCGTGTCGTCGGCCGAGGAGACGGCGTTCGAGGTGCGGACCATCCTGGACGACACCGGACTGGTGCGCCGCAGCGGCGGCAAGGGGACGCACCGCTTCGTGTCCTCGGGCGACGTGGACGAGTTCAAGCGCCTCGGGTCCCGCCTGCTCGGTCCCGAGCTGGCCGAGGCGGAGGCGTGGGCGTGGGGCTGACCTTCACCGTCCTCGGGTGCTCGGGCAGCTACCCGGGCCCCGGCGGCGCAGCCAGCGGCTACCTGGTGCGGGGCGGGGGCGTCGCCGTGTGGCTGGACGCCGGCTCCGGCACCCTGGCCAACCTCCAGCGCCACGTCGCTCTCGACGCCGTGGACGGCGTGGTCCTCACCCACGAGCACCCCGACCACATGAGCGACATCGAGGGCTACCGGGTGGCGTGCGCCTACGTCATCGACCGCACCGGGGTCCCCGTGTACGCCCCCTCCGGGGTGCGGGCGCGCCTGTCGGCCGAGCCCGAGCCGGCGTTCGACTGGCGGACCGTCGCCGACGGAGACGCCGTGGAGGTGGGCGGGCTGTCCCTGCGCTTCTCCCGCACCGACCACCCGCCCGAGACGCTGGCCGTGCGCGTCGACGGGGAGGGCCGCTCGATGGCGTACACGGCCGACACCGGTCCGGCGTGGTCCATGGCCGGCGCGTTCGGCGACGGGGTCGACGTGGCCCTCTGCGAGGCGACGTACCTGGCCGACCGCGAGGGCACGGCCGGGCACCTCAGCGGGCGCCAGGCGGGCGCGCTCGCCCGGGCGGCGGGCGCCCGGCGCCTCGTCCTCACCCACCTCTGGCCGGTGATCGACCCCCAGGCGGTCCGGGCCGAGGCCGAGGGCGCGTACGGTGGGCCGGTGGACCTGGCCCGTATGCACGAGACGTACGAGGTATGACCGGCGCGGCACCGGGGCGCCGTCCCGACGCAGCGGTGCCCCGGTGACGGAGCGGAGCTACGGGCGCAAGCCAGACGACCTGCGCCCGCTGAGCTTCCAGCGCGACTACACCGACTTCGCGGCCGGCTCGGTGCTGGTGAGCATGGGACGCACCCGCGTCCTGTGCACCGCCTCGGTGGACGAGCAGGTGCCGCGCTGGATGAAGGGCACCGGCAAGGGGTGGGTGACCGCCGAGTACTCGCTGCTCCCCGGGTCGACGGCCGAGCGGGTCAGCCGGGAGGCGGTCAAGGGCCGACAGTCGGGCCGCACCCAGGAGATCCAGCGCCTCATAGGCCGCAGCCTGCGGGCCGTCACCGACCTGGCGGGCATGGGGGAGATCTCGGTCGTGCTCGACTGCGACGTCCTCCAGGCCGACGGCGGGACCCGAACGGCCTCCATCTGCGGTGCCTACGTCGCCCTCCACGACGCGCTCACCCGCCGGGCGCAGGCCTCGCCGGCCCGCCCCTTCGCCATCAAGGAGGGGTGCGCGGCGATCTCCGTCGGCGTCGTCGACGCGGTGGCCATGCTCGACCTCGACTACTCGGAGGACGTGCGGGCGGAGGTCGACATGAACGTGGTGATGACGTCGTCGGGACGGTTCGTCGAGGTCCAGGGGACGGCGGAGGGCCTCCCGTTCACGCGGACCGAGCTGGACGACCTGCTCGGGCTGGCCGAGCACGGCATCGCCGAGATCCTCGACGCCCAAGCCGCCGTCCTGGCCGAGCCGCCCCCCCGCCGCTGAGCGAGCCGGGCGTGCGGCTGGTCCTGGCCTCCGCCAACCGCGACAAGGCGGCCGAGATCGCCGCCGTGCTCGAGGGCTTCGAGCTGGTGCCCCGGCCGCCGTGGGTGGGGGAGGTCGACGAGACCGGGGAGACCCTCGAGGAGAACGCCCTCCTCAAGGCCCGCGCCATCCGGGAGGCCACCGGGGAGGCGGCGGTGGCCGACGACACCGGCCTCGAGGTGGATGCCCTCGACGGCGCCCCGGGCGTGTACTCGTCCCGCTACGCCGGCCCGGAAGCCTCCTACGCCGACAACGTGGCCGCCCTGCTCGCCGCCCTGGGCGACCGCCCCGACCGCACGGCCCGGTTCCGGACGGTCGCCGTCGCCTGCTTCCCGGATGGCCGGGAGGTGATCGCCGACGGAGCCGTCGAGGGCACGATCACCACCGAGCCCCGCGGCGAGGCCGGGTTCGGGTACGACCCCGTCTTCGTGCCCGACGGCCTCGACGGGCGCACGTTCGCCGAGATGACGGCCGCCGAGAAGAACGCCGTCTCCCACCGGGGCCGGGCCTTCCGGGCCCTGGCCGCCCTCCTGGCGACGCGTCGGTCGCCGACCTGATCGCTCGGCGGACGCCCGGCACCGGTGCGCGGTGCGCAGCGCCCCGGACAACGCGCTCAGACGTCGCGGTCCATCAGGCGCCGGTAGCGGGCCTCGAGGAACGAGAAGAGGCCGAAGGTGAACAGCCCGGCGGCGACGACGGCGAGGAGCGCCGGCCCGTAGGGCGCGTGGGCCAGGCGCTGGAGGGCACCGTCGATGCCCACCGCCTCGTTGGGGTCGTAGCGGACGGCGGCCCGGACGAGGAAGGTGCCGACCAGGCCGAACACCACCGCCCGGGCCGCCAGCCCGACCGTCGCCACACGCGGGAGCCACCGCCGGGCCCGCCGGCTCATGTCGCCCGTGTCGAACTTCTTGCGGTAGTTGCCGGAGGACGCCCGGTACCCGTTGTAGACGCCGGCGCCGATCACGGCCAGGCCGATGGCGGCGACGGCGAGCCGCCCCAGCGGCGCCCGCAGCACAGCGGCGGTGAGGTCGGCCTCCTTGGTGCGGTCGTCGCCGCTCGAGCCGGCCACCAGGCGCAGGGCGGTGAGGCAGAAGCCGGCGTACAGCAGGCCCCGGCCCAGGTCCGCCGCCCGCTGCGCCCAGCCCTTGGGGCCCGTCCCGTCGCCCTCGGTGTCGAGGAACGCCGCCGACAGGCGCCACACGGCGTAGCCGGCGAAGCCCACGGCGGCGGCCACGAGCAGCACCTTGCCGAGGGGTTGGTGGGCGATGGCGGTGAGGGCCCCCTGCTGGTCCGGCCTCTGGGTGGTACGCCCGGCGGCGACCTGGAGGGCCAGCACGCCCACGATGGCGTACAGCGTGCCCCGGGCTGCGAGCCCGGCGCGGCCCAGTCCCTGCACGACCGGGCTCTCGGCGGCCTTGTCGCCCAGGTCCTCGTCGTCGCGCTCGTCCGCGTCGTCGCCCACGGCCCTCGTCCCCCGGATGGTGTCGGTCATCGCCGCCACATGTCCCCAGGGAGGCCCCCGTTCGAACCCCCGCCGCGCAGGTTGTCGCCGAACGCGGCGAACGGTTGGTCGGCCGCCGGGGCGGGTAGGTGCAGGGTACCGAAACGAGACGTCGAGAGCAGAAGGGGTGGCTCATGCCGCAGACCAACGAGAAGGAGTTCCCCGGCGACGACGCCTACGTGGCGCCGGAGGGACAGGGAATCGACGCCGACGACCCGTCCCAGATGTCGCTGTACGACGGCGCCGGCAACGAGACCGTCGTAGTGATGGGCGAGAACGAGCAGGGCCGCCGTGCCCAGGGCACCGGGGCCACCGCCGAGGAGGCCCGGGCGGACGCGGAGAAGGGCGACTCCCTGCTCGGCGAGGGGTTCGGGCCCGCCAACTG
The DNA here is from genome assembly GCA_035540975.1 of Acidimicrobiales bacterium. NCBI lineage: Bacteria > Bacillati > Actinomycetota > Acidimicrobiia > Acidimicrobiales > Acidimicrobiales bacterium. The sequence continues at coordinate 36,418 of DATLFN010000008.1, read as the reverse complement.
ACGCCACCGGCCGACGCGGACGAGGGGCGCCTCCGGGCGCCCCTCGTCGCGCGTACGGCGCCCGGTCACCCGGGGACGGGCGGCTCCTGGCCGAGGGCGTGGGCGATGACCGCCGAGTAGTCCAGGCCCCCCAGCCCCGCTTTCTCGGCGTCCTCCATCCACGACCGGGCGGCGGCTCCCACACGGAGGTCGACGCCGTTCTCGGCGGCGGCGTCGGCGACCAGCCCGAGGTCCTTGACGGCGAGGGCCAGCTTGAAGTTGGGCGGCGAGTAGCGGCGCGACTCCACGTTGGCGCGCTTGCTGCGGACGGTCACGCCGATGGGCGACTCGGCGAGCACGTCGAGCACCGCCGAGCGGTCGAGCCCGAGCCCGTCCGCCAGCGCCAGCGCCTCGGCCAGGCCCGTCATCAGCGCACCCAGGGTGGAGTTCGCCACCAGCTTCATGGACGCCCCGGCGCCGAGCGGGCCGAGCAGGACGGGGTGACCCAGGTGGGCCAGGACGCCCTCCCAGCGCCGGAACAACCCGGCGTCGCCGCCCACGAACACCTTGAGGGAGCCGTCGCCCGCCTGCGGCACGCTGCCCAGGACGGGAGCGTCCAGCATGGTCACGGGCTCGGGCAGGCGGGACCGGACGGCGTGGACCGCCGCCGGCCCGATGGTCGACATCTCGACGACGGTGCTGCCCCCGGCTATGGCCGCAGCCGCCCCGTGGTCGCCGAACAGCACGGCGTCGACGGCGCCGGGCGCCGACAGCATGGTGAACAGCGCGTCAGCGCCCTCCGCCGCCTCGGCGGGCGAGCCGGCGAGGCGCGCGCCCCGCTCGACGAGCGGTACCGCCCGCTCCCGCGTCCGGTTCCAGACGGTCACGTCGTGGCCGGCGTCGACCAGCCGGCCCGCCATCGGCGCGCCCATCTGCCCGAGCCCGCAGAAGCCCAGCCTCGCCATGGCGCCAGTCAAGCAGCCGCCGCCGGGTGTCGTGCCGGGGGCCGGAACGGGGGCATACCTACGGGGAGCCGCCGACCGAGGAGGACCGATGGGCCGTCTCGCCGCCGGTCACCACCGTCGTGCTCACCCTCGTCGCCGCCCCGCCGGGGCCGCTCCCGGCGCGGGACGGCCGTTCCCGGACGTCATCGCCCTTCCGACCGGAGTCCAGCCCGAGGGCATCGCGTCGGGGCGGGAACGACGTTCTACGTCGGCTCCATCCCGACCGGGGCGGAGCACCGGGGTGACCTGCGGACGGGCGTGGTCGAGGAGGCCCCGCTCGTCCCCGCTCGGGCCGGGCAGTCGGCCATCGGCGTGGAGGAGGCCGGCGGCCTCCTGTTCGTCGCCGGGGGGAACACGGGCAAGGCGTTCGTGTACGACGCCGCCACCGGCGAGGACGTGGCGGTGCTGACCCTCACCACGGGGGCGACGTTCGTCAACGACGTGGTGGTCACCCGCCGGGCCGCGTTCTTCACCGACTCGGTGAACCCGGTGCTCTACCGGGTCGACCGCGAGACGCTGGAGGTCGGCGTCCTCCCCCTCAACGGCGACCTCGTCCACGTCGCCGGGTTCAACGTGGACGGCATCGACGCCAGGCCTGACGGCGCGACCCTGGTGCTGGTGCAGTCGAACACCGGGCGGCTGTTCACCGCCGACGCCGAGACGGGCGCGACGCAGGGGATCGAGCTGGCCACCGGCGAGGCCGTCCCCGCGGGCGACGGCATCCTGCTGCACGGCCGGACGCTGTACGTCGTCCAGAACCGGCTGAACCGGGCCACCGAGGTCCGCCTCTCGGGTGACCTGGCGACGGGCACGGTGGTGGGGCGGACGGCGAACGCGGCGTTCGACGTGCCGAGCACGATCGCCCGCTTCGGCTCCCGGCTCTACGCCGTCAACGCCCGCTTCGGCACGGCGAACGCGGGGACGGCCGCCTACCCGGTGGTGGGGTTCCCCCGGCCGTGACCCGGCCGGCCGCCGATGAGGGCCTGCTCGGGCTCGGCGCCGTGGCGAGGAGGATGTCGAGGTCGTCGTCGGGCCGACCGATGACGTGGGCGCCCATCGGCGGTTCATGCGGCAGGAACAGGCGATATTCGCCCACTCTTGCCGCATGAACAACGCCGCCCGTCGGGGAACTCGCCAGGCGAGCGCGATCCAGAGATGCCGGTAGGTCGCGGCGAGGCGGTGCTCGCCGCGGCGGCCGGTGAGGCGGCGGGTCCCGCCGCGACTTCCTGATCGGCTGGCGGTCCGCCGCCACCCTCCGGAGAGATGCCGCTCGGCTCCGGAGTGCTGTGGCGGATCTGGCCCACGGGAGAAGCCCGCGGCGAGCGGCCGCCCGAGGCCGAGGTCGTCCCCCTGACAGGGTGGGTGGGCCTGCCACCGCTGGGCGAGGCGATCGGCGTGGTGAAGCAGGCCAAGGCGGCGGTCAAGAAGGCGCTGCAGCGGGACTGAGCAGCAACTCGGGCCCAAGGCGCCACAGCCTGCCGGTGGTCGTCTCCGCCCTGGTCCATCGCCACCAGGCGCCCGTCGGCCAGGAAGCCGAGCCCGTAGGCGTTACGCAACCCCCACGCCACCAGTTCCAGCTCGGAGCCGTCGAGGCGACAGCGCATGACTGCCGCCGTGCACGGCAGGTGGGCGTTCGGCCACCAGCTCGGCGCCCGCCTGCGCCGTCACGGGCGGGCCACCGGCGACGGCTCACGTTCTGTCATGCGCGACAGGGCGAGAACCACCAGCCCGAGCAGGATCACCGCAGCGAACACCACTGCCCCGGTGGCGAACGAGGCGGCCAGTGCTCCGGCCACGCCGTAGAGCACGGCAGCGGGCAGCGATCCCACCAGGGCGGCCACCATAGAGGTGCGCCAGCCGAGGGGCGACGCTCCCGCCATGAAGGCTGTCGTCTCGGCCAGGATCGGCACCGGCCGCGTCACCACGATGGCGAGCACCCCCCATCGGAGCAGGAGTTGCTCGGCACGGCTGCGTTCCTCCTCGGCCACCAGGCGCGCCATGGCCCGCTCGCCCCGACGGCCGAGGGCGAACCCCAATGAGAAGGCACCCACGGATCCGACGAGGGACAGGGCGGCGCCGAACACGATGCCGAACAGGGCGCCGTGCGCCAGCATCACCCCGCTGGAGGGCACCGGAAGGAAGACGTCGGCCCCGAGGAGCCCGATCCCGGTGCCAGCGGCGAGAACTCCTCCTCCAGCATCGAGGAGCGGCCTCGGGTCACTCAGCGGTTCCACGCCCAGCGCCTCGACTACCGCAAAGGTGAGAAGCATCGCCGCCATCACGGCAGCAGGCACGGTCCAGTACCGCCTGGTGGGCACGATGTCACCGGACGCTAGCGCTCGCCGGACCCGCCTCCCGGCTGGCGTCTGCTGACTCCACACGGACGGGGTAGCCGCTCATGTGCGGTGGCAATCGCTGCGTCCGATCCCGGTCCACTCCGAGTGCCGTCCTACGGGGTCTACGCCGAAGCGAGCGACGGCCCCCAAGTGACTACGCTGGCGGCGACATGCCGCAGCGTCGACGGAGTCTCGTTCTGTTGCTGCTGACGGCGCTCGCCACGTTTGCGCTGACGTCGGCGGGAGCCCCCGGCGGCGCTCACTCGTCGGCGCCTCAGAACAGGGCGGACGCGGCCTTTGCCATCGACGGGGACGTCGACGCCTTGACCGCCCGGCTCACCGGCTCCGACCGGCGGGATGCGCCACAGCGAACGTCGACGCAGCGATTCTTGCTGCTCGCGATCGTCGCTGCCCTTCTCGGACTTCATCGCTTCGGCCGACCAAGGGCGCTGCGATTCGACCAGCCCGGGCCGCTCCGGGTGTCGTTGTGGTCGCCGTCGGTCGGACGGGCACCACCTTTCCTCCAGCTCGCGATCGCCTGATCCGATCCGCGCCGGCCTACCGCCGGCAGAGCTGGAGGAACCCACATGTCGAGCGCGTCTCGTTGGCGCGCCGTCGCCGCACTGGTTGCGGTGGTCGGCGCGACGGCCCTGGCGTTCACCCGCTCCCCTCGTCTCGGACTGGACCTGGAGGGTGGAACGCAGATCGTCCTGGAAGCCCAGGACACAGAACGGGTGGAGGTGGACGGGGACGTGGCGTCGCGCACCGTGGAGGTGCTGCGGCGCCGGGTTGACGCGCTCGGCGTGGCCGAGCCCACCCTGCAACGCTCGGGCGAGCGACGCATCATCGTGGAGCTGCCCGGGGTGGCCGACCCCGACGAGGCGGTGGAGGTCATCGGTCGCACGGCGCAGCTCGAGTTCCGCCCGGTGCTCGGGGTCGACGCCGGCCCTGCCGAAACGCCGAGCAGTGGACCACCACCACCACCACAAGGCCCCGAGGACGAGATCTTCGAGAGCGAGGACGGCGAAGAACTGCGGCTCGGTCCGCCCGCGCTGGCGGGGGAGGCGGTCGGCTCCGCGCGGGCGCAGGTGGCGGTCGATCTCGGCGCCTCCTGGCACGTCGTGGTGAGCTTCCGGGGCGACGGCGGCCGCCAGTGGGCGGCGCTGACGGGCGAGGCCGCCTGCGCGCCGGCGGGCGACCCCCGGCGCAGGGTGGCCATCGTGTTGGACCGCGAGGTCGTCTCCAGCCCCCAGGTGAGCCCGGAGGTGGCGTGCGGCGAGGGGATCGCCGGCGGCGAGACCTCCATCACCGGCAGCTTCAGCGAAGGCGAGGCCAAGGACCTGGCGCTGTTGATCCGAGCCGGCGCGTTGCCGGTGCCGGTGGAGATCGTCGAGCAGCGCACCGTCGGGCCCACGCTGGGCGACGCCGCCATCCGGGCCAGTGTGCTGGCGGCCGCCATCGGCGCCGCTTTGACCATCCTGTACATGGTCGCCTACTACCGCCTGCTCGGCGTGCTCGCGGCGCTGGCACTGATGGTCTACGGGCTGCTCTCCTACGCCACCCTCCTCGCCATCGGCGCCACGCTCACCCTGCCCGGCATCGCCGGGTTCATCCTGGCCATCGGCATGGCGGTGGACGCCAACGTGCTGGTCTTCGAGCGGGCCAAGGACGAACACGAGGCCGGCCGCGGCGTCCGACCGGCCACCGTGGCGGGCTTTCGGCGGGCGTGGTCGGCCATCGCCGACTCCAACGCCACCACCCTGCTCGCCGCCGTGCTGTTGTTCTTCTTCGCCTCCGGTGCCGTGCGGGGCTTCGGCATCACGCTGTCGGTGGGTGTGCTCGTCTCCATGTTCTCGGCCCTGGTCGTCACCCGCGCCCTCGTCGAGGCGGTCCTGCGCTGGCGGCGGGTGCTCGCCGCCCCTGGGGTTCTCGGCCTGCGCGTGGGCGGCCGGCTCCGGAGCTGGTTGGCCGAGCGCGGCCCCGACCTGCTCGGTCGCCGACGGCTGTGGTTCGCCATCTCCGCCGGCGTCCTCCTCGTCGCAGTGGCCGGCATCGCCACCCGGGGCCTGAGCTACGGGCTCGAGTTCTCCGGCGGGCGCCTCATCGAGTACCAGACCGAGCGCCCGGCCGACCTCACCGCCGTGCGCCAGGAGCTGGCCGACGCCGGGCTTCCACGCGCCGTGGTGCAGGAGTCCGGCGACGGGAACGTCACGGTGCGGACCGGCAAGGTCACCGCCGCCCAGGAGGACGACGTCGCCGCCGCCGTGCGGAGTGCGGGTGGGGACGCCCAGGAGGTCCGTGACGAGTTCGTGGGGCCGACCATCGGCGACGAGCTGCGCCGCAAGGCCTTCATCGCCCTGGGCCTCGCCCTCGCCGCCCAGCTCGCCTACCTGGCCGTCCGCTTCCGCTGGACCTACGCCACGGCCGCTGTGGCCGCCATGTTCCACGACGTCACCATCCTGCTCGGGGTGTTCGCCTGGCTCGGCAAGGAGCTCGACGGGGTGTTCCTCGCCGCCATGTTGACGGTGATCGGCTACTCGATCAACGACTCGGTGGTGGTGTTCGACCGGATCCGCGAGCAGCGCCGGGCCCGCTCGGGCGAGTCCCTGGCCGAGGTGGCGAACGACGCCTGCCTGCAGACCATCCCCAGGACCATCAACACCGGCCTCGGCGCCTTGTTCATCTTGGTGGCCCTGTACCTCCTGGGCGGGGCGACGTTGACCGACTTCGCCCTGGCCCTGCTCATCGGGATCGTGGTGGGCACCTATTCGTCGATCTTCACCGCCGCTCCGCTGGCCGTCGCCCTGGAACGACCTGGCCCGCTCCCGCCCGCCCGCGCCGCTCCACCCCTCAAGCCCCGGCAGAGCGCCTCGGGCGGCGACCGGCTCGACGAGGCCGAACCGGCACCGTCGCCGCCCTCTGCCCGGGTGCTCGTCCCGGTCCGCTCGCCGCAGCCGGTGCCGCGACCGCGCAAGAACCGACGTCGAGGAGGACGCCGACGATGAATCCATCCGAGCCCCGCCGCCGTCTCGTCACCGGGGACGTCACCGAGGTGGCGCTGCCCGGCATCGGCCAGCGCTACGACGTGCCCACCGTCGAAGGCGGCACCGTCACCGTGGTGATCCACCACTCCGGGCGACGCGACCTCTACGTCCTTCGCGGCGGCGACCAGCCCCAGGCGGCGGTGGCCCTCACGGACTCCCAGGCGCGCACGCTGGGCGCCATCCTGGGCGGCGCCTACTTCAAGCCCGCCGTCGTCGAGGAGATCGAGGCGGTCATCGGCGGCCTGCTCATCGACTGGGTGACCCTGGACGAGAACTCGCCGGGGACGGGCAGGACCATCGCCGACCTCCAGGTCCGCAGCGAAACGAAGATGACCATCGCCGCCATCCTGCGCGACCACGAGACCCTCGTCGCCCCCGAGCCGTCGGAGACCCTGCGCGCCGGGGACCGCCTGGTGGTCATCGGCCGCCAGGAGGACCTGCCCGGGTTCCGTCGCCACGTCGTGCGCCGCTGAGCAGTGGGCGACACCCTCGTCGCGGTGGGAGGCGCCTTCCTGGCCGCCGGCCTGCTGGCCCGGGCCGGTCGGCGCGTTGGGCTGCCCACCATCCCGTTCTTCATGGCCGCCGGGGTCATCTTCGGCCCCAACACACCCGGCCTCGCCCTGGTCGAGGACCCTCACGACCTGGAGCTGCTGGCTGCCCTCGGGCTGATCCTGTTGTTGTTCCACCTCGGCCTCGAGTTCAGCCTCAACGACCTGGTCGCGGGGGGGCGCCGGCTGCTCGGGATCGGCTCCATCTACCTGCTGCTCAACGTCGGCGGTGGGTTCCTGCTCGGGCTCGCCTTCGGCTGGGGAACCAGCGAGGCACTGGTCATCGCCGGTGCCGTGGGCATCTCGTCGTCGGCCATCGTGACCAAGCTGCTCGTCGAGCTGCGCCGGCTGGCCAATCCCGAGAGCCGCCTGATCCTCGGCGTCATCGTGGTGGAGGACATCTTCCTCGCCTTCTACCTGGCCCTGCTCCAGCCGGTGCTGGGCGACGCGCAGGGGGCGGCCGACGCCGCACTCCAGTTCGGCGCCGCCTTCGTGTTCCTCGTCTCCCTCGGCGCCGTCGCCCGCTGGGGAGCGGGGATGGTCGGCCGCCTCGTCGACAGCCCCGACGACGAGCTGCTCACCGTCTGCTTCGTCGGCGTCGCCGTCCTCGTCGCCGGCGTGGCCGAGGAGCTCGGCGTCTCCGATGCCATCGGCGCGTTCATGGCCGGCCTCATCCTGGCCGAGAGCCCCGTCGCCCACCGCATCGAGCGGCTGGTGCTCCCGCTGCGCGACGCCTTCGCGGCAGCCTTCTTCTTCGCCTTCGGTCTCACCATCGACCCCGGCGACGCCTGGGAGGTGGCCGGGCCGGTGGCGGTGGCGGTGGCCCTGTCCGTCGTGTTGAACCTGGCCGCCGGGGTCATCGCGGCTCGCCTCCAGGGCTATGGGCGGGCGGCGGCGGCCAACATCGGGTTGACGATCCTGGGGCGAGGCGAGTTCTCGCTCATCCTCGCCACGCTGGCGGCCTCCGCCGGCCTCGACGCCCGCATCGGCCCGTTCGTGGCCCTCTACGTCCTGGTCCTGGCCATGCTCGGACCCCTCCTTGCCGCCCGGGCGCCCTCGCTCGCCCGCCTGCTCCCGGGCCGTCTCTTCGCCGCCGAGTCGCACCCGGCGACCAACGTCTCCGTTCCCGGGGCGCCGAGTGGCTAGCTCGATCCCGAGCGCCGCCGTCACCGTGGCCCTCGCCGCCGCGTTCGGCGTGGCGTGGCATCTCGGGTTGTGGCTGGCCGTCGTCGCCATGGTCGCCACCGCCATCACCTTGGTGGCGTGCCAGCGCCTGGGCGAGCTGGTGGTGGCACGGCGGGCGGCGGCGTGGGCCCTCTACGCCCCGCAGGGCACGACGCCAGCGAGCCACCTCGAGCGCACCCTCGCCGCCGACCTCGCCACCGTCGCCGTGGGCGACGCCAGCGTGCTCGACCACAGCATCACCCGGGCTCACGACACGATCGCCGATCCGTGGGTACGAGGGCTCGCCGTCGAACGCCTTCAGCTGGCCAAGGAGCTCCTCGCCGACGGGGCGCTGCCGCACCCGCCTCCCCCACTCGAGGCACTTGCCGCTCCAGCCACCCGGTGGACGGCCGTCGCGGCGACGGTCGGGTTGACCCTCGCCGCCGTCGCGACCCGCCAGCACCTGCTCCTCGTGCCGTTGACCCTCACCATGGTCGTGGTCGCCATCGGCTGGGGCGAGGCGAGACGGCGGGATCGGCTGCCCAGGCTGCTGTGCCAGGAGGCATCCGCCCCACCGCCTAGAGGAGTGATCTTGATGCCTGAGAGCGCGGTCGTCGCCGCCCTCTCTTCCCTGACCGGGTCGCGGCGGCGCGTTCTGGCCGACGCCATGGCTCTGGTCGTCCACCGACGCTCTCCGCGTGGCGACCTCGGGCTGCACCGCCTCACCCTCGCCCGCCAGTGCGGCTGTCCTCAACCACGACCCACCCTGACCACCGCGGTCGTTTCGTGGGCGGTGTGCGCCGCCGTGATCGTCGTGGTGCTCGCGGTGCTGTGACGGAACGTCCGAACGCGACAGGAAGGAACCTCATGATCCTAGACAGCGGCACCTCCTCGCGAGACGGCGTGAAGCCACCGGGGCGGCCGTCATCTGGGGTCGCAGCCTGGCGAACGTTCTCTGGCGGTAGGCGAACGGCGACGGAGCGATGAACGGCACCACCACCACCGGGCGACCGACCGGTGGAGCGCCATTCCGCGTCCGCCGGGCGGGGACTGCGGGCTTCGCGGTCGCCGGTCTGGTCGTTGTGATGCTGGTCGCGGTACCTCGCTTCCTCGACGCCCCGCACCTGGTTGACCGATTGACCGTGGAGAACCCCACCGGCTACGACATCTCCATCGACGCGACCGACCACCGACGCCAGGGGTGGGTCCGGTTGGGCACGGCGCATCGCGGCACCACCTCGACGTTCGAGGAGATCGTCGACCAGGGCGACGTATGGATCTTCCGGTTCTCGGCACAGGGCGAGGACGGCGGAGAATTGCAGGCCCCCCGCCAGCAGCTCGAACGCGACGGGTGGCGGGTTCGGGTCCCGACGGAGGTCGGTGAGCAGTTGAAGGTGGCTGGGGCCCCCTTGCCGCCGTAGCCGGGTGTGTGGAGACGCCGGACCCACATCGCCCGGCGTCGCGGTCGGGCGCGCGGCGGGGGGCGAGGGACGTGGTGTGGTCGCCAGAAGCTCGAAGTGTCAGCCGTGGCTGGTCGGGTCGCTACCTGACGTCCCCCGCCGGGACACGGTGTTGGTTGGGAGGGAGAGCACGACGGGCTCGCCGGCGACCAGCGGGAAGGTGTTCGCGTGATGACTCATCAGACTGCCAAGCGGCCAGTGTGCGAAGCGAGCCGTCGGCGGGTTGACCGCCCGCGCCGGTGAAGTCGTGCACCGGCTTCTGGCCGTGTGCCATGAGCCAGGCTCTTCCTCATTTCCTCGGAACCATTGTGATGGTTGCAGGGTCGTGGGGGGCATGGAGGCCGAAGCGCTGGTCGGGCACGCTGAAGCGCTGGCACGTGGTGTCGATCGGACCGCCGCGCTGGAGGGCGTCTTTCGGCGCGAGTACGACGCCATGCCGCGCCTGGCGCACCTCGCAGCTGGCAGCGCCGACGGATCCTGGAGCGGGCTGCGCGTGGACGAGACCGACCTGGTCCTATACCGCGACGAGCTCGGCCGCCGAACCGTGACTGGCCCGGCGAGGGCGGCACCAGCGTGACCGTGAGCACCTTCGGCCTCGACGACGATGAGCTGGCCGCCCTGGTGGCCGGCTTGCGCAGCGGGTCGGCGCTGGAGGTGCGGCCCGCCCTGCCGAGCGGTTTCTCCGAGCTGTCCCGAACGGCCCTGCCGGTGTCGGGCGGTGAGCAGGTTCACGTCCCGACGACGCCGCACCGCTGTCGACGGCGGCGAGGCCGGCGGGCCGGGACTGGAACCTGGAGGCGAAGTCGCACCAACGAGCAACCAGCGACTCAGCCTCGTACCGCGGCGTTCGCCGCAGCCACCGGCGCCGCAGAAGACTCCGCACCGGGCGGTTCCGCTGCGGCCAGCGGGGTGTCGTCGTCCTGGGGCGGCCTCTGCGGCGGCGACAGCTTCCGTGACGCCAGCGCCACCGCGATGCCGAGGGCGCCCCCGACGAGCACGTCGGAGGGGTAGTGCGCTCTCTTGCGGACCAGCGACCAGTGTACCGCCATCGTGCCCAGGGAGAGCGGGACGAACAGCTTCGGCAGCTCCTGGGAGGCTCCGAACACGAAGGCGAGGTCCGCCGCCGCGTGGCCGGAGGGGAACGAGGAGGTGAAGGGGCCCAGCTGGTGGAGGGCGGCGCCGGGAGGATGGCGACGACCCACCGCCGCCTTGATGGGGAGGTGGGCGGCCGCCGCACCGAGGTAGCAGGCTCCCCCACGTATGGCGGCGCGTCGACCTCGCGGCCCGAACAGCGAGATGAGACCGGCCAGCGCCGCCCAGCTCGGAGGGCGCTGTACGACATCGCCGACCCGGCTGAACGGCGTCGACCCCTTGCGCGACCCCTTCCCGACGAGCCGGCTGACCAGCCGGTCTTCGGCCGATCGTGCGCCCAATTTGGTGGCTCCCATCATGGTGAGGCTTCCTCTCTGCTCGAAGTTGGAGGTCCGATCCCGGCACTCACCGGAGTGGCGGCGCCGCCCGGGACGACGCCGCCGTCGGCCGACACCGGCGAGGGCACATCGATGGAGCACTCGACAGCGATGAAGCGGAACGATCCCATTCTGCCGTTGAACTCGATGAACACCGGTCCGAGAAGGTCCATGGCGTGGGCGCCCCAGAGATCCATCTCGACGACCCTCCACTGCCCCGCAAAGGCTCGTCACTCACGGCGCAAGTCCGGATCACGAGGGGCCGGCTCAGCTACGGCTCGCAACCGGAGGCTTCAGGGGTCGAGCGCCTCTCCTTGCCCCGTCATGGCAATGCCCGCGAGCATGAGGACGTACGGGGATCGAGCAGTCCGTCGTACACCCCAGCGAGTGCCGAGCACCGAGTGCTGCCTCCCGGGCGATGGTAGCCAGCGTGGGGGTGGTTCTCGGAGCGATGTCGGATGCCGGTGGGGAGTTCCTGATCGCCCGCGAAACGCCCTTGGCAGCAAGGGCAGAACCGGCCGTAGTCCCGTCGCGTGCGCAGCTTCCCGGGATCGCCCCACCCTGATCTCGCCGTCAGCTCTGTTACGGAACATCGGGGTTGCCCGACCTGTGAAGCGGACAACCGTCGACGCCGGCACTTGCGATGAACCAGTCGCCGGGCGGGATGGCGTGGCGCTCGCCGTGCTGGTGTGCGAGACGGATCGGCGAGTCGAAGGGCGCCGAAGCGCACTCCCGAGCTCCGGCGGCAGGCGCGCCGACGCCCTACGGCGCGCAGCGCCGTTCATGCATCGGGCGCGCCCTGGCCCGGCGATGACGGCGGAGCACGGAGCAGCGGCGCGAGCGCCCTGGCCACCGCTGAAGGCTGGCGCACGGCGAGGTGGTGGTCTCCGTCCACCACGTGGAGCTCGGTCCGCACTCCCGCGACCCCCACCTCGTCGGTCAGCGCCCTGACGTAGTGGACAGGGGCGGTGGTGTCACGCTCGCCATGGAGCAGGGTGACGGGCACCGCAAGGGCGCCCAGGTCGTCGGCCACCCGATGGCCCAGCACCACGCCCTCGAGGGTGCGGTGGTACGAGGCCCAGGTGTGGAGGGCGCCGTCGGCGGCGATGGAGGGAGGCAGGTCCCGCATGAGCACAGGGGCGATGGCGGTGGCCAGCGGCCGCAACCGGCACATGGCGATGCACAGCGTGCGGGCCAGGGGATTGCCGTCCACGGTGAGGCGCGCCAGCAGCCCGAGGCGGCCGACCTCGCGGCGGGCGGTGGCTTCGTCGGCGAAGGCGGGGAGGCCGAGAAGGAGCAGGGCGGCCACGGAACGAGGACGGGCGGCGGCGAGGGCGGCGGCCAGGATGGCGCCGGTGGAGTGGCCGACCACGACGGCCGCGCCGGCGGGAAGCAGCGGCGCCAGCGCCTCGAGGTGGCAGGCGACGTCGTAGCTGGCGCAGGGCGGTTTGGGCGAGCGGCCGAAGCCGAGCAGGTCGGGAGCCACGGCGGCATAGCCGGAGCTGGCCTCGGCCAAGGGCTCCCAGTAGCGAGAGGAAGCGCCGAGGCCGTGCAGCAGCACGACCGGCGGGCCCTGGCCCCAGGTGCGGGCGAACAGCGCGGGTGCGCTCATCCGCGCTCAGCGGGCAGGCGGGCGAGCACGGCCAGATAGACGGCGAGGGCGGCGAGGAAGACCGCGAACCAGGTGAGGTTGCGCCCAGGGACGAAGTGGGTGCTGATGTGGCCGAGGAACACGTCGATCCACCGCTCGTGGGCCATGCCGGCGGTGAAGAGGAAGTCGGGGAACATGGCCACGACAGTTGGCCATCTGCACGGGCGGGGCAGACTGAAACATGTGCACCCACGGACGAAAACGGAATCGACTGCCGGGAACGAACCCGACCCGCGTTGGAGCCTGGCGAACGAACGGACACTTCTCGCATACGAGAGAACGGCGCTTGGCCTCTTGGTCGCGGGTCTCGCGGTGAGCGGTAGCCAGGCGCTCGCTGACGCCCCACTGTGGTTCGCAGCCCTGGGAGTCCCTTTCATCGTCCTCAGTGCAGCAGTAGCACTGGAGGGTCGGCGGCGCTTCGTGACGGCACAGGAGGCGATGCGCACGGGTGCGCCGCTCGAAGCCCCCGTGGTCGCAACCTTGTTGCCGTGGGGCATCACCGTCCTGGCCACCATCGGTGTCGTAGCTGCCGTCGCGCAACTCGCCACGTCGGTGTAACCCCAGGCGCTCCACGTCCTCGGCAGCGGGTGAGCAGCTCACTGGACGGCTCGTCGGCCGGACGATACGACTGGTCGTGCGGCCACCGTGGCGCGCTTCCACAGGCGCTGCCGTGGTCAGTCGCCACCCGCCACACCGTGTGGGGGCCGAGCATCCGAGGCCTGATCGGCGATCTTGTGCGCTCGGTCCTGTCATCGCGATCGAGGACCGCCGGGGCGCGGATCGTCGACGGGAGTCGTCGCCACCTACCGCACGTGACCGGCGGCGTCGAGTCACGACAAGTCGGCGGGGCGCGTCGCCTTCGCCCTGTCGAGAGGATCGTCGAACTCACGGGTGACGTCCCTGTCCAGCAACTTGAGTTGGCGCTCCAGAGCACCTGCTCGGTCCGCTGGAGCGGCAGCGACAAGGTCGGTGAGCGCCCCGCGGAGCCGGCGTACCACCTGGAGCGATCGTCCCGAGTAGAGGCGGATCTCGTCGAACGCGAGGTCGACGTAGTCCTCCCAGGACAAGCGAGGGGCGATGACCCGCAGCTCCCCGCTGCGGTCAACTCGGGCGCGGGAGGGGAACTCGCGTCCGACAAGGCGGCGGAGGAGGTCGTGGAGCTGGTCGATGGCCTGGGCGGCCGTGGTCGGGTCGTTGACCCCCGGGGACAGGGCACGCTCGGCGATGTCGACGATCTGGCGAAAGCCGAAGGCGGCGTCCTGTTCGATGGTCCGCTCGTCGGCGAAGGCGATGCAGTCGAGCAGCGCACCCCCGTCGACAGCCGGCTGTGGTGACCAGACGTCGAGCACCGGGGCTCCTTCGGCCACGAAGTCACCCATCAGCGGCACGATCCGCACCACCAGGCGGGCTTCCGCTGCCACGTCGAGGAGCCGGTCCTCGTCGACGGCGACCATGACGCCCGGACGCAGCGACCGAACGGTCGCCGTCGGCTCCTCCGACGGCAGTGGCACATCGGGAGCCGCTTCTCCGATCTCGTCGGGATAGAGATTGTCGAGCGACTGGCGTGTCTCGTCGTGCACCGCGCGCAGGACCGTCACCGCCCGTATGGAATGGGCGATGTGGTGGATGTAGCGAACGAACAGCCCGAGGCTTACGAGCGTGAGCACCACGGCGACGGACACCGACACCGCTGGAACGAACGCCGGTCCCTGCTCGCTTGCTGCCGTCACCGATGGCAGCACCAACAAGCTGTACACGAACGTGGAGAGGTAGACGCCGAGGACAGCTTGAACGAGACGGTCGCGCAGAAACGTGCGCAGGACCCGGGGCGAGTACTGAGCGCTCGCCAGCTGGAGCACCACCATGGTGACCGAGAAGATCAAGCTGATGGAGGTCACCATCGCGGCAGCAATCGTGGAGAGCAGGTTGCGGGCGCTCTCGGCGCCGCCGGGGAAGAGAAGCGGCCAGTCCCGGGCCTGGGGAAGGCGGTGGTCGAGGGCGATCAGGCCCGCCGCCAGCCCCACGGCGGCGGTCACCGACAAGGCGGGGATGAACCACAGGCTCATCCGCAGCGCCTCGCGTGCCGAAAAGACCCGGACCCGCGCCGTCACCTTCGCCGTTCCGACGGGGACGTTGTGTTCACCTTCGGGCGGCCTCGTCGTCGGAGGTGCGCTCGCCAGCCATGCCACGTCGCCCATCGAGAACGGCGGCGAGGCTGCGGGTGGCCTGGAGGGCAACGATGTCGGTGGGAATCTCGATGTCGTTCGCTGCGAACGCCTCCTTGACCGCCTGAACGGCGCCACTGAGGGTGCGTCGCATCTCCAGCTGGTGCGAGGCACACCAGAACTGCACGTCGAGCTCGACGCTCGAGGTGGCCAGCTGCATGCCGAGCACCTCAGGCGGCGGCTCGGATGCAACACCGTCCACCGCCCGGACCGCCTCGAGGGCCACCTGGCGCGCCGTGTCGATGTCCGTCTCGTAGGCGACGCCGACGACGAAGTTGGCGCGGATCAACCGCCGCGCCGTCTGGACGGTGATGACGTCCGAGTACACCTTGGCGTTGGGGATGAGGACGCGCCGACCCTCGAAGGTGACGATCACCGTCTCGCGGATGTTGATCTCCTCCACCGTGCCGGCCACGTCGCCCACCTCGATCTGGTCGCCGCCCCGGAAGGGCTGGCGGAACAACAGCAGGAGGCCGGCCAACAGGTTCTGGAGGATGTCTTGGAACGCGAACCCGGCGGCGACGGACAGCACACCGGCGCCGGCCAGCAGATCGACGGGACGGACCGAGGGGAACACGATGGCCACGGCGGTAAGGAACCCGAGCAACGTCATGGTGGCCGAGGTGAGGCGGGCGAACACTCGGCTGAAGCTGGGTGTCCTCGACCGAGCGAGACGGCGGCGGACGACCGGGCGCAGGAGACGGCCGACGACGAAGAAGCCTGCGAGGACCGCGAGGGCGATCCCGGCACGGGGCAGCGCTTCGACGAAGGTCTCCCACGCGCTGTTTGCGCTTTGTCGCAACTCGGCCACCTCGGTGGCCGGATCGTCCTGCGTCAGGCGCCAGGAGCGGGCGAGGTCAGCGGTGAGGGTGACGAGCCTCCAAGAGAGGACGAAGGATCCTGAGCGGGGACGGCGTCGGCGGATGGGCTGCCACTTGACCCGGTGTCGTGTCGACCCTACCCGTCGGTCATCGTCGCCAGACTCCTCGACGCGCCGATCGACCTCCATGGTTGCTCATTGGCACCGTGGAGCCACCGTCTCGTCTCCGCAGGAGGCGCAGCGGCGGCGCTCGGCCACGTGGCGTGACGCGCAGCCGCACCTCGGGGATCTCGAGCACCATGCGGCGGACCTCTGAAGCTGTATCGGTTGACGCCGCCACCGTCCACCGCTCGGCTCGGAGGACCTTGCCCTTGTCTGGTCTGCCGCCCTGGCGGCGAGGCGAGCGCCCGGGCGAGGCGCTGTGGCAGAGGTCCGAGTCAGCGCCGCACGATGCGGGTCTCCTCGTCGACGGCCTCCCGGCGCCACGGCGACCGCTGCGCCGCGAGCAGCGCCCAGATCAAGCCGAGCCCGCCGGCGATCATCAAGATGACCCCGACGACGTCGAGGTCGACTCCCTGGATGTCGCCCGTGACCGCCCAGTAGAGGACAGCGCCGACCGCGAGCAGGAACACGCTCGCTCCGATTCCCATCGTGCCTCCCTTCGTGACAACCATCTGGACATCCCGGGGTTTTCCCCTACCCGCGTAACGGGACGGTCTGGCGCACGTCACGCCGAGGCACCCGAGCGGGAGGCCGACCGGTTCGACATCACCCGTCCACGCCCGCAGTGCCAGACGCTGCCGCGGGGCGGTCGAGGCGGTCGACCTCGAGGAGCTCGCCACCGCTGGGTGCCTAGGGTTCACGTTTGAGCTTTTTCGGGTACTGCGCGGGCGTCACCGCCGACGGCGCGGGCGTCACCGCCGACGGAGAGTGGCTCCGTTGCCGACGACTGACTGGTCACTGATGCGTCACGGGTTCGCACGAATCGCGTCGATCGGGGTCGCCACGCGCCGGTGGCGACTCATCATGAATGGGATGCCGGAAACCCTGCCTCGTGATGTGGTCTCATTGCTCGACCGCCTCGACTCCGTACTCCAGATGGAGGTGCTCATCGCGCTCTACGACGCCCAGGAACCCCTCGCCGCCGAGGTGCTCACCCGCCGCTTCGGCGGTTCCGTCGGCCAGGTCCGGGAGTGCCTCGACGGCCTCGTCGGCCTTGGACTGGCTTGTGCACACACCGACCCGAAGGGGAGCGCCTACTCCTACCGGACCAACGAGATGGACCACACGATGGACCGCCTGGCCGAGCTCTACATCACCCGGAAGGTCCGCGTCGTCGCCGCCCTCCTGCGATCGGCCTGACGGGGCGTATCCCCGGGTTCGGCCGGGCCACCGTCCGGCTTTCAGCTGTCGCTTGGCGCGTGGAGCAGCCCGGCGCAGCGGCATCGCCGCACGCGCAGCCAGGGAGGTCCCGCCCACCACGCCGTGGCACGACGGGCAGACCTCCGGGTCGCCGGCCCGATCGAGCGTGGTCGTGGTCGTGTTGCCGTTCTCCCAGCACACGAGGACCGACGCCCCTGGCGCGAGCTCCCACATCGTGGTCGTGGCCACCACGCGATAGCGGGAGCGGTGCGAAGGCTGTAGTACGTGCGTCCGACCCGATGGCCCGTGGCCGTCATGGTCGCCGCTGGCATGGAGGCGGTCACGGGAGCGGCCGTCATCGTGTTACCAGCACAACCGAGCACCTCCGCCTCGGCGGGCACCCCGAGCTGCGATACCGCTCGTTCGAGCGCCTCGGGCGACGGGCGCCCGTCTCCTCCGGTGGACGCCGTGAGTCGCCGCGAGGCGGCATGAGGCCCGGTCCGGGGATGGCCGCGAGGAGGGCGTCGCCGATGGCGGCGACACCAACGACCTCGACGTCCATCCCCGGCGCGAGCAGCCGCAGCCCCGCCCCGATGGCTTCGGTCGTGGAGGCCGACCCGTCGGTGGCTACGAGGATCCGCCTTCGTGCCGCGCCGTGCGCAGCGGACGGTTCGGTGGGCGGGCAGGGCGTGGCGGGCGGCACCATGGTGCCGACGATGCAGGTAGCGCCAGCGGTGGGCAAGACGGTACGGGCGTGCCGTGACCGAACCGTGACGTCTGTGGACGGCCAGACATGCCCCGAGCCGGCGCGCGCGTGGCACGCTGATCTCATGTCCGGGCACATCCTCGTGGTGGAGGACGATGCGTCGGTCCGAGAGGCGGCTGCGATCGTCCTCGAACGGGCCGGGTTCTCCGTGACCGGGGTAGGTGACGGCGACGAGGCGCTGGCGTCGCTCGCCGCCGAGCCCTCGTTCGACCTCGTGCTGCTCGACCTCATGCTGCCCTGCCGCAACGGGTACGACGTGTGCCGAGAGATCCGTCGGACCTCGGGCGTCCCCATCGTCATGCTTACGGCGAGAACCGAGGTCACCGACGTGGTCGCCGGCCTGGAGCTCGGCGCCGACGACTACATCACCAAGCCGTTTGCTCCGGCCGAGCTGGCGGCTCGAATCCGGGCTGTGCTCCGGCGGTCCTCGGGCGACCAGCCCGGGGCCGGTGCCGAGGAGCTCCGCTGCAACGATGTCGTGGTGGACGAGGCCGGCTTCAGGGCGTACCGGCGAGGTGAGGAGATGCGGCTCACCACCATCGAGTTCCGGCTTCTCGCCGAGCTGGTCCGCAACGCCGGGAGGGTGATGACCCGCGAGATCCTGCTCGAGCGCGTGTGGGGCTACGACTACCTCGGCGACTCGCGGCTGGTCGACATGGCCGTCAACCGCCTGCGGGGAAAGCTCGGCGACCCACCGGGCGACGAGGGTTACATCACGACGGTGCGCGGTGTCGGGTATCGGTTCGAGCGTGGATGACAGGGCGCCGCACCGGTTCCGGCGCCGGCTCACGGCCGCCTTCCTGATCGTCGCGGCGGTGAGCGCCGGCGTGGTCGCCGTGGTGACGTTCGTCCTGGCGCGGGAGTACCGGTGGCGCAACTTCCGCGCCGCCAGCCTGCGTGAGGCGCGCATCGCCCTCGCCTTTGCGCCCCGCGACCTGGACCACGAAAGCTTCACCCGGCTCCGCGAGGCGTACGAGCAGCGCAGTGAGGCCGACATGATCGCGTCGCAGGGAGGCCGGACCTTCTCGTCGTCGCCGAGCCGCAACCTCTCCGACGTACCGCCGTCGCTCGTCGCCCGGGACATCGACCAGGAACCGGCCGTCGTCGAGGACGTGGTCGACGGACGTGACTCGCTCGTCGTCGCCGCCGAGGGCCCCGCCGCTTCGCGGTACTACTTCTTCTTCTCGCTCGAGCAGCTGCGTGAGAGCCTCGGCGAGCTCGGCAGAGTCGCCGCCGCCGGATGGGCGGTGACGGTCGTGTTGGCCGGTGCCGTCGGCCAGGTCGTCGCTCGGCAGACGCTGCGCCCCGTCGCCGCCGCCGCCGAAGCTGCCGAGGCGATCGCCGGCGGGGACCTGGACGCGCGGCTGGAGGCCGCGTCGCGGGACGAGTTCGGCGCCCTCGCTGCGTCGTTCAACCACATGGCCGACGAGCTCAAGGAACTGATCGACCAGCTGAACGAGTCGGCGGAGCGCGAGCGCCGCTTCACGGCTGACGTCGCCCATGAGCTGCGGACCCCCCTCACCGGCATGTCGGCCTCCGCGTCGGTCCTCGCCGAGCACCTCGACGATCTCCCGTCGTCGCTGCGACGCGTGGCGACCGTGCTCGTCGCCGACGTTCATCGTCTGCGGGACCTCGTGCTGGAGCTCCTGGAGCTGTCGCGGCTGGACCGGGGGACGGAGCCCGTTCTGGCCGAGCCCCTCCGCCTCTCCGACGCCGTCGCCGCCGTTGTCGCGTCGGCGCATCTCCGGCGAGATGCCGGCATCGAGATCGACCTGCCGGACGGCCTCTCCGTGCTCGCCGAGCCCCACCGCCTCCGGCGCATCCTGGCGAACCTGCTCGACAACGCGATCGTCCACGGCGGCGGGCGGGTTCGCATCTCCGCCGAGGCGGACGGCGCCGACGTGCTGGTCAACGTGGTCGACCACGGCCCGGGCATCGCGGCGGGCGACGAGGAGCGTGTGTTCGACCGGTTCTTCAAGTCGGACGCTTCGCGAGCCGCCACAGGTTCGGGTCTCGGCCTGTCGATCGCCCGCCAGCACGCCCTTGCCCAGCACGGCGAGCTGTTCCTCGGCGACGCCAGCGCCGGCGCCACATGCTTCACGCTCCGCCTGCCCGCCGCCGCACCGCCCGCCACCGAGGTGCGGCCCCACGCTGTTGCCCAGCCGTGACCCGATGGCGACCGATGGGCAGCACGTAGCTGCCACGCTCGACGACATGGTGCGGACCGAGCCGGGGATGGGCAGCGGACCGCCTGCGCCGCTGCGCGGCCGGGTCCTCGTCGTCTGCACCATGGCCGAGACGAGGGACCGGATCGAGCGCGTGGTCCGCAGGGTGGGTCTGACCACGGTGTTTGCGGCCGATGGCGAGACCGCGCTCTACCTGGCGGGCGTCCACCTGCTCGACGCCGTCGTGGTGGCGTCGGCGCTGCCCGGAATCGACGTACCCGAGTTGTGCACGCAAATCCGGCGGCGAGGGCGGACGGCCATCCTGGTCGTTTCCGCCGGGGGGGCGGTGAGCCGACTGGCCGCGCTCGACGCCGGTGCCGACGATCACATCGACCTCCCCTTCCACCCTGACGAAGTGGCTGCCCGCCTACGGGCGGTCGTCCGGCGGACGGCCGGCCCGCTGGCCGCCGAGCGGACCGTGCGGCTCGGCCCCGTCGCCGTCCGGGTCGCTCGGGGGGCGGGCCGGATGGAGGGTGTCGACCAAGACGTGACGGCCGAGGACGCCACCGTGCTCGGCACCCTGGCGGAGCGCTGCGGGTGCGTCGTCACGCGCGCCGCCCTCCGGGAGCGTCTCGCGGCCCGCCATGGCCGGGGCGCGGCGGAGCGCCTCGACGAGTGCATCGCCCGGCTGTCGGCCGTCCTGACGGCCGCCGGTGCGCCAGCCGTCGAAGCGGTCCAAGGCGACGGCTTCGTGCTCCGGCCGTGAGCCGCTCCCGCCTGTTCGGCCTGCGAGGCCGCGTGGCGATCGGGTTCGCCCTGACCGGCCTCGTGGTGGCCGTGGCCGTCGCCGTCGCCGGTTACGTCCTGGCTCGCCGGTACCTGCTCGAGCAGCGGGACGACGCGGCCCGGTCACAGGCATACGCGCACGCTCGCCTCGTGCGCAGCGCCCTGAGGGCGAGCGACGCCGACCTGGCGGCCCTCATGGCGAGCATCGACGGTGGCAACGCGTCCGACGCCGCCCTGCGCTACCACGGCGAGTGGTACGCGACCGTGATCGGCGGTGCCGACGCCGTCCCCCGCGACCTGACGAGGGTGGTGGGCGCCGGCCATGCCGGCCTCCAACGCACGGCGGGTGCGGACGGCCGTCCCCGCCTCGCCGTCGGCGTCCCGGTGCGAGCCGTGGACGCCGAGTGGTACGAGATCTTCCCGCTGGACGACGTGGACCGCACGCTTTCGCTGTTCGCACGGGCGTCGTCCGTGGCGGCGGTCGCCGCGAGCGTGGTCGCCGGAGGGCTGGGATGGGCCAGTGCCGGGCGGGCGGTGCGCCCCCTCGCCCCGGTCGGCGCGGCGGCGGCGCGCATCGCCGCCGGCGATCTCGCCACCCGGCTTCCGGTACCTGCGGACGGCGAGCTGCGTCCTCTCGTCGTCGCCTTCAACGACATGGCGGCCGCCCTCGAGTCCCGGGTCGAGCGCGAGATCCGGTTCACGGCCGACGTCACCCACGAGCTGCGCTCGCCGCTCGCCGCCATCCGCGCCTCGGTCGACGTTCTCCAGCGGAGGCGAGCCACCTTCACCGCGGATGCCGCGGCAGTCCTCGACGTGCTGACCCAGCGGGTGGCCGGGTTCGAGCGGACGGTCGTGGAGCTGCTGGACATCGCCCGGAGCGACGCTGGCACGGCAGAGGTCCGTGCCGAGCCCGTCGATCTCGAGGCGCTGGTCCGCGACCAGCTCGACGAGCACGCCCCCGGCGCCCGCCTCGCCATGGCCGACGGCGCACCGAGGGAGATCGTCGCAGACCGGCGCCGCCTCGCCCAGGCGCTGGCCAACGTGATGGTGAACGCCGGCGTCTACGCCGGGGGCACGACGCAGGTGACCGTGGCCGCGAGCGACGGCGGCGTGCGGATCGTCCTCGACGACGACGGCCCCGGGGTGCCGCCGGAGGAGCGAGACACGGTGTTCCGTCGCTTTGCTCGCGGCTCGGCCGGGGTCGAGGCGGGCACTGGCACCGGGACGGGGCTGGGGCTGGCTCTGGTGGAGGAGCACCTCCGGCTGCACGGTGGGCGGGCCTGGGTCGAGGAGGCCCCCGGCGGCGGCGCCCGCTTCGTGTTCGAGCTTCCCGGTATCCGCCCGTGAGGACGGCCCGCGTCGCCCTGGCGTGCGCCGTCGTGCTCGTCGCGATCGGGTGCGGTGTGCCGGTCGAGCGTTCGGCTCGGACGGAGGCCGATGGCGCTGTGCCCTACGCGCTGCTCGACCCGGACGCACCACCGCTGCTGCGCCCGACGGCCGAGACCACGGCGGACGTCGAGCTGTGCTTCGTGGCCGGCCGGATGGTCGTTCCCGTCGCCCAGCCGATCGAGGCCTCGCCAAGCCCGCTCGACGTGGTGGGCGCGCTCGTCTCGCCGCCTCGTGAGCCCGCGGGCCTGACCACCGCCCTGCCCGACGTGGCGCTGGTCCTGGCGGTGGACGTCCGCGCCGGTGTCGCCCAGGTCGACCTGGCGCCGGCCGCCGCCGCCGTCGGCTCCGACGCCCAGGTCATGCTCGTCGCCCAGCTGGTCTGCACCCTGACCGCTCTGCCCGGCGTGGGCCAGGTCGCCTTCCGGCTCGACGGCGTCCCCGTCCAGGTCCCCCGCTCGGACGGGTCGTTGGCCCCGGCGCCCGTTGCCCGGGACGACTACGCCGGCATGATCGCCTGAGGCGACGGCCGTGACGCGACCGTGACCTCGTTGCCATCGGCCCAAGAAGCTGCCGGGGCAAGATGGGACGGGTGCGTGCGACCACCGCGCCCCGACGTCCGCAGCGGTGATGCTCGCCCACGCCGAGACCCCGACGACCGCGTGCGGGTCCTCCGAGGAGGCGGGCGCGGTCTGCACGGCCCTGTTCCGGCTGACCGGGAGCGAGGCGGCGGCCCGGGCGGGCGACCTGTTCCTGGCGCGGCCGACCAAGATCCTGCTCGTCCTCGCCCTGGCGTGGCTCTCCGCGCGCCTGGTGCGCAGGGCGGTCGGGCGGTTCATCCGGGGGCTCGGGGCGGTCAGCGCGGACGTCGTGTCCGCCAGCGAGCGCTCGGCCGGGGCCTTGCTCCGGACCGGTGGCCCGCCGACGGCCCGCACGGCGCAGCGGGCCGAGACGATCGGGGGGCTGCTCGCCAGCGTGGCGGGGTTCGCCATCTGGACGGTCGCCGCCCTGACCGTCCTCGGCGAGCTCGGCGTCGACCTGGGGCCCCTCGTGGCGGGTGCGGGGATCGTCGGCATCGCCCTCGGCTTCGGGGCCCAGAACCTCGTGCGCGACTTCCTCTCGGGGATCTTCATGCTCATCGAGGACCAGTACGGCGTGGGCGACGTGATCGATGTGGGACCGGCGTCGGGGACGGTCGAGGGCCTGAGCCTGCGCACGACCCGGCTGCGGGACGTCGAGGGCAACGTCTGGCACGTGCCGAACGGCGAGATTGCCCGCGTCGCCAACAAGTCGCAGGACTGGTCGAGGGCCCTGCTCGACGTCCAGGTCGCCTACGCCACGGGTACGTACCGCGCCGCCGAGGTCATCGAGCGGGTCGCCCGGGAGACGTGGGAGGACCCGCACTGGTCCGAGTCGATCCTCGCCGAGCCCGAGGTGTGGGGCGTCGAGGCGCTCGGCGCGGACGGCGTCGTGATCCGCCTGGTGGTCAAGACCCAGCCGCTGGCCCAGTGGCGGGTGGCCCGGGAACTGCGAGCGCGCATCAAGCGGGCGTTCGACGACGCCGGCATCGAGATCCCGTTCCCACAGCGCACCGTGTGGTTTCGGTCCGGCGGCCCGGACGCGAGGGAGGCGGCGACGGCGGGCGGGCCGGACCGACTCGAGGGCGGGTGAGGGAGCCGGCGGCGCCCCGCCCACGGCTGGACGACCTGCGTCGCGGGTAGGGACGAACCGATGCGCGGCGCGATCGCTGGCGAACTCGACCGAGCGGCTGACCGGCACCACGGCGCCGGCCCGCCCGGGGGCGGCGGCGGGCACGCCCGGAGCTGGGACGACCGGCGGCGCCTGTGGGCGGACTCGGCGCGCCGCTTTCGCGCCGAGGCGGCCGACGACCGGATCACCGGGGTGGCCGCCGAGGTCGCCTTCTTCGCGTTCCTCGGCGTCTTCCCGGGCCTCCTGGCGCTCGCCGCCACCCTCGGGTTCCTCGACGCGCTGCTGGGCGCCGACGTGGCCGATCGCACGCAGCGGGTCGTGGTCGGCTTCCTCGACGGGGTGCTGGGGGAGCGGGCCAGCGGGACGGTCGAGGCGGTGGACTCGTTGTTCGACGACCGCGACGTGGCCCTGCTCTCGTTCGCCGGTGCAGGCCTGGTCTGGTCGGTGTGGCGGTCGACGCGGGCGGCGATGCGGGCCCTGGCGGTGGTCTACGACGCCGAGGAGGACCGCTCGCCCCTGGAGGTGGCCGGCCTCGCCCTCGTCTTCTCGGTGTCCACGCTCCTCCTCGCCGCCCTGGTGCTGGCCATGTTCGTCATCGGGCCGCTGCTGGGCGGGGGGCGCGTCGTCGCCCGGGTCGTCGGGCTCGGGAGCGCCTTCGCCACGCTCTGGACCTGGGCCCGCCTGCCGCTGGCGGCCGCCCTCCTCGTCGGATGGGCGACGCTGTTGTTCCGGACCGCGCGCCACCGACGGGGGTCGCTGCGCTCGGAGGTGCCCGGTGCCGTCGTCACCGGCGTGCTGTGGCTGGCGTTCTCCGCAGGTCTTCACGCATACCTCCGCGTGGCCGGCGGGGCGAGCCAGGTCCTCGGCGCCATCGGTGGCGTCATGACCGTGCTCCTGTGGGTCTACCTCCTCAGCCTCGCCCTGCTCGTCGGCGCCGAGGTGAACGCGGTGCGGCAGGCGGCGTCGCCTCACGGCCGTCCCCCCGACGATGGCGGGGACCGTGAGGCGGCACGGTAGGGGCACCGGCCCGGGCCGGGCGCAGCCGACCGCCAGACACCGCCGGGCCGGCCGCGCGAGCCGTCCACGCGGCGCCCTGCCGGGCGTTATCCCGTTGCCCGGACGGCCGTAACGCCGCCGGTCCTGCCGGGGACGGTTCCTCGGAAGGGGAAGTCGGCCACGGCGGAGCATCGGCGCGGCCGCGAAGCCATAGCGGGCCGTTCCCTGCCATCGAGACCCGGGAGGACACAGGCCACATGACACCGAGGTACGACGCCATCGTGATCGGCGCCCGCTGTTCCGGCTCGCCCACGGCGATGCTCCTGGCCCGCCGGGGGTATCGCGTGCTGATGGTCGACCGGGCGACCTTCCCGAGCGACACCGTGTCGACCCACTTCATCCATGCGCCGGGCGTCGCCGCGCTCGCCCGATGGGGCCTGAGGGACGAGCTGGCGGCGTCGGGCTGCCCGCCCGTCCGGACCTACAGCTTCGACTTCGGGCCGTTCACGATCGCCGGGTCCCCGCGGCCGGCGGACGGCGTCGACGAGGCGTACTGCCCCCGGCGGCAGGTGCTGGACACGATGCTCGTGGGGGCCGCCACCAATGCCGGGGTCGAGTTCCGGTCGGGCTTCTCGGTCGACGGGATCCTGGTGGAGGACGGAATGGTGGTCGGCGTCCGGGGCAGGGAGGCGGCCGGCCGCGCGGTGGCCGAGCACGCCCGCATCGTCATCGGCGCCGACGGCCGGAATTCCTCGCTTGCGAGGGCGGTGCGGCCCGAGGAGTACAACACCAAGCCGCCGCTGGCCCCGACGTTCTACTCCTACTGGAGCGGCGCCGGCAGCGCCGGCTTCGAGGTGGCGGTGAGGGGCACCTCCGGCATGGCGGCGTTCCCCACCCACGACGGCCTCACCCTCGTGATCGTGGGCCTTCAGCAGGACGAGTTCGATGCCGCCAGGGAAGACGTCGAAGGAACGTTCCGGCGGACCTTCGACCTAGTCCCCGAGCTGGGGGAGCGCCTGCGCGGGGGCCGGCGCGAGGAGCGCTTCCGCACGGCGAGCGACCTGTCCGGGTGGTTCAGGAAGCCCTACGGAGCGGGGTGGGCGCTGGTCGGCGACGCCGGCTATCGCGTGCACCCGATCACCGCCCAGGGCATCACCGACGCCTTCCTCGACGCAGAGCGCGTCACCGACGCCATCGACGCTGCGTTCACCGGCCGCCGCCCGTACGCCGAGGCGATGGCTGCTTACCAGGCCGAGCGCGACCGCTCCGTCATGCCGATGTACGAGATGACGTTTCAGCTCGCCCACCTCCAACCTCCACCGCCGGAGCAGCAGGACCTCCTGGCGGCGGTCGCCGCTGACCGCCGGGCGGCCGACGATTTCGTGAGCGTCCAGGCCGGCACGTTGCCCATCCCGGAGTTCTTCCACCCGGACAACGTCGCCCGCATCCTCGCGGGGAGCGCTCCAGCGGTGCCGTGAAGGCGCGTCCGCGGAAGGTCTCCGCCGTAGCGCCGAACCGGTAGCGTGCGCCGAATTGCCAGAGGGGAGTTTCCCGCCGATCTCCGAGCGTTCGTCGAGCGGTGCTTCACCAGCGCCGTCCAGCTGGAGGTCCTCCTGCTGATGCACGAGCGGCCCGGCGGTGCGTGGACGGCGGCGTCGGTGGGCCGGGAGCTGCGAGTGGACCCCGAGCAGGCGGGCGCCGCCCTGGGCCACCTCGCCCGCTCCGGGCTCTTGGCGCGCGAGCGTGAGGCGTTCCACCTCCGGCCGAGGCGGCCCCGCGATGCTCGGCTGGTCTCGAGCCTGGCCGAGCTCTACCCCACCTATCGCGTGGCGATCGTGTCGATCATCTTCTCGAAACCGAGCGGCCCGATCCGCGACTTCTCGGACGCCTTCCGCCTGAGAGACGAGGACTGAGATGGCAGAAGCGGTGTACCTCCTCTGCGCCATCACCAGCGTTACCTGCGCAGTGCTGCTGCTCCGGGCCTACGCCCGCACGCGGACCCGTCTCCTGCTTTGGAGCGGCCTGTGTTTCGTCGGCGTCGGGCTCAACAACGTCGTCCTGGTCGTGGACCTCATCCTCGTCCCCGACACCGACCTTTCGACATGGCGGCTGGTTCCCGCGGCCGCCGGCATCGTCCTGCTCGTCTACGGGCTGGCCTGGGACGCCGAATGAGGCAGCTACTGTCCGGGATCATCGCCATGGGCTCCCTCGTCGCGGCGCTGTCGTTCCTCAAGTTCTGGCGGCGATCGGGCGACCGGTTGTTCGCGCTGTTCGGCGCCGCCTTCGCCGTGTTTTCCGCCAACGCCGTGGCCCTCGGGCTGAGTGATCCGGGCGCCGATCCGCGAGTCGCCCTCTACGTCGTTCGTCTGCTGGCCTTCGTGCTCATACTCGTCGCCATCGTGGATAAGAACCGGTCGCACCGGCGGTAGCCGCCTGCCGGGCCCCCGGGCCGCCTGCGCGCCCACCGCCTGCCGGGAATCTGACGGGGGAAGCGCTCAGCCGACGCCGTGGTCCGCCTGGCG
Organism: Acidimicrobiales bacterium; assembly: GCA_035540975.1. Classification (NCBI taxonomy): domain Bacteria; kingdom Bacillati; phylum Actinomycetota; class Acidimicrobiia; order Acidimicrobiales; species Acidimicrobiales bacterium. The sequence continues at coordinate 9,025 of DATLFN010000008.1, read as the reverse complement.
GTGGCGGCGTGCTGCGAGGCGCAGCTGGACGACGCGGCCGAGCGCAAGCGACGAGTCGATCAGCGCGCCGGCGACGGCGGCCAGGAGCATGGCGGCGCCGATCGGGAGCTCGAAGTCGAACCACAGGAACTCCAGGCCCGCTCGTGTCGGGCCTCGCCCTCGCGACGTATGGCCTTCTCGTGGGGCTCGTCATCGGCGCCATCCTCGGAGTCCTCGGGCAGTGGGCATTGGCGGGGCGGCGGGATTTTCAGTCCGTCGGCGCCGTCGCGGCCGGCCGCTACGAGCTTCTCTGCGATGAGGACGTCGCTCCCCGAGCCATGGCCGCGCTCCGCGATGCGACACCCGTTCGCGGCTGACGCAACGTTGGGGGCGTGGTGAGCCGTCGCTGGCTCCGCTGGCCAGCGTCGCCGTTGGCGAGGGGAAAGCGGTCCCCTGACGAGGTGCTCGACGAAGGTGGAGCGCACCGAAGGGCCATTGCTTCGACGCGACGGGAGCGGACACCCGATCACTGGAAGGGCCCGGCGCGTGAAGGGCACGATCCGTGATGGCGGCCCAATGAGCGATCGGGCGCCCACGGCGGCGCCCTCGGTAGGACTTGAACCTACCTAACCCGGCGCGGGAGGCCGGTGCTGTTTCCGCTGAGCTACGAGGACAAGCCTGGATTCTACGCGTTGTCGGAATCCGAGGTGGGAGTGGCGGCGCGCCTGCGGCGGTGAGCCGCCGATGGTTCGCCGTCGCGCTTCCGGTGGGTGCGGCTGTTCAGCCCCGAGAGACGCTGGGGGTCGGAGTCCAAATGCCCCTGCGTTACCAAACCGATGCTGTGCGGACTCCGGCCCGCCGCCGTAGCATCGGTCGCTGATGCCAGGAGAAGCGGCGGTCAGCACCCATCCTCCGGGCGAGGCGGCGCGACTCGCCGCTGTCCGTCGCTACGACGTGGCCGAGCCACCCGGCGATGGCAGCTTCGACCGGATCACCGCGTTGGCGTCGTCCATCTTCGACGTCCCGATCAGCATCGTCAGCATCGTCGACGAGGACCGCATCTGGTTCAGGTCTCGCCACGGCATCGACGTGGACCAGATCCCCCGCCATCCCGGGCTGTGCTCGTCCGCCATCGTGCGGAGCGAGCCCTACATCCTCGAAGACGCCACCCTGGACCCGGTCGCCCTCACCAATCCGCTGGTCGCCGGCGACTTCGGCCTGCGCTTCTACGCGGCCGCGCCGCTGACCACCTCCGACGGCCACAGCCTCGGCACGCTGTGCGTCATCGACAAGCAGCCGCGGTCGTTCACCCCCGCCCAAGCCGAGGTGCTGCGCCAGCTGGCCGGGCTGGTCGTGGACGAACTGGAGTTGCGGCTGTCCGCTCGCATCTTCATGGCGGCAGAAGCCGAGTTGCGCCGCCACGCCGAGTCCGACCGTGGGCGGGCCGAGTCGCTGGCTGCCGCGCTCCAGCACTCGCTGTTGCCACCCCGGTTGCCGTCGATTCCGGGCATCGACATCGCCGCCCGTTACCGGCCGGCGGGGGGCGCCGAGATCGGCGGTGACTTCTTCGACGTGTTCCCGCTGCACCGTCGCTCCTGGGGCGTCGCCATTGGCGACGTGTGCGGAAAGGGGCCGTCGGCCGCCTCCATCACCACCGCGGCCCGCTACGCCCTTCGAGCGGCCGCCATCGACCACCCCGAGCCGGCCCAGGTCCTCTCCCTGGTCAACGACGCCCTCGTGCTCGACGACGAGGACGACGGGATGCGTTTTTGCACCATGGTGTACGGGCGGCTGCGACCGCAGAGCGGTGGCTACCGCCTTACCGTGTCCGCCGGCGGCCACCCGCTCCCGTTGCTCAGGAGGCCCGATCGGCGGATCCAGTCGTTGGGCGCGCCGGGTACAGCGGTCGGCCTGCTGGCCGACGCCAGCTTCGTCGAGCGAAGCGTTCGACTCGGACCCGGGGACTGCGTGGTGTTCTACACCGACGGCCTCAGCGAGCTGCGGGTCGGTACGGAGCTGTTCGGAGCGGCCGGCGTCGCCGCGGCGCTGGCCGGTGCCGGCGGCAGCGCCGAGGACGTCATCCACGCCCTCGAGGCGGCGATGGAGGAGTCGGGCGGCCGGCAGTCCGACGATGTCGCCATCCTCGCCCTCGTCGTGGACGAGCACTTGGACGTATAGCCCGTGCGTTGGCGTCCGGGAAGCGGCGCGGCTGAGCGGACTGGCCGCGCGAGTCACGGTCGGCGGCGCCCGGCGGCGACCACCATGGGCTGGCGACCGGCGAGTCGGCCGCCGGTCACGAACGGCGCCCAGCCCTGGAGCACGACACGTTCCAGGGCGGCCTTCGCCTCCTCCGGCGCGGCGGCGACGATCGGTGCCATCGGGGTGATGTTGATGTACTGCCAGAGGAACTCCTTTGGTGGCGGCAGCCGGAGTTCGACCGTGGTCACCGAGGCGCTGACGTCGTTGAGCCCGGCGTGGCGGAGCAGCCCGGCGACCGCGCCGGGGTCGTACATCGAGAACACCAGCCTCACGAAGGCGCCGAGGTCGGCACCGATGTGCTCGACGATGGCGCGCTCCATGATCTCGAACGGGGGCTGGATGGCGCCCGGCGTGACGACGACGGCGCGCCCGCCAGCAGCGAGGACGCGCCGCATCTCGGCGACCGCCGCCTCCTTGTCGGCCATGAACATCAGGCCCATCTGGCACACGGCCACGTCGTAGGAGGCGTCGGGGAACGGCAGGGAGGCGGCGTCGCCGACGTGCCACTCGATGCGGGGCTCGGCCGGGGCCGGCGCCCGGCGGGCGACGTCGATCATGTCGGCGGCGAGGTCGAGGCCGGTCACGGCCCCGCTCGGGCCCACCGCGTGGGCGGCGCGACGGGCGACGACGCCGGTGCCACAGGCGACGTCGAGGACGCGCTCGCCGGCACGTGGCGAGGCGGCCTCGAGGGTGAGATCGGCGACGGGTACGCCGATGGCGGGCACGAAGTGGCGCTCGTAGTTCTCGGCCGCCGTGCCGGTGAACTCTCGGTAGGAGACGGTGGTCATCGGGTACTCCTCTCTCAGGGCCGGAGCATGGGGGCCTCGGCCGCGTGGCGGGCGCGCCGCGAGGCGTCCCAACCGCCGTTGCAGTACGTGGTCACCGCCGTGATGCGGCCGTCGATGACTTCGCAGACGTGGAGCCGAAGGGCGGTGACGGTCCCGCTCGCTGTCTGCTGGGTCTCGATGTTGGCGCTCCACCGTCGCCCGGTGCTGGTTGCGGTGGCCATGGTGTCACGGTACGAGCGGGACTTCGTCGAGACATCGCCCGCGTCCCCCATTTGTGCCGATTTACGGATGGGGCGAACGCCCTACGGGCTGAGCAGGCCGTCCTCGTAGGCGCGGGCGGTGGCGGCGGCGCGGGTGGTGACGCTGAGCTTGGCGAAGATGTTCTCGACGTGGCGGCCGGCGGTATGGGGGCTGATCACGAGCGCTTCGGCGATCTCGCGGTTCGTCCTCCCGGCGGCCAGCAGGGCGAGCACCTCGCGCTCGCGTTGCGACAGCACCGACGGCGTCGGCGTCGGTGTGGCATCGGCGACCAGGCGCTCGAGGTCGAGGCGGGCGCCCAGCTCGACGAACGTGGACCGGGCGCTGTCCCGCTCGAGCGACGCCGTGCCACCGTCGCCGAGGGCGTCGCAGGCGGCGGCGATCTCGACTGCGGTGCGGGCGGCGTCGTACGGCATACGCAGCGCCTGCCACGCCCGGGCCGCGTCCCACAGCTCGCTGAGCCCCCCGGCGGCGTCGCCCTCGGCGGCCAGCGCGCAGCCGCGGGCGTGGGCGGCCATGGCGCTGAGTACGGGCGAAGACGCGAACGAAGCGAGCGAGGCCAGCTCGTCAGCGGCGGCCCGGGCCCCGGAGACGTCGCCGGCGGCCCGGTGGATCTCGACGGCGGCGGCCAACAGCGGTGCCCGCTCCAGGCCGGAGCGCCGCTCCTGCAGGGCGCGGGCGACGGTCCTCGCCGCCGCCCCGGCGTCGCCCTGGGCCAATTCGAGAAGGGCGAGGCCGGGGACGGGATCGTGGCCGTGGCGGCCGGCGGCGCGGTACTCGGCCGCGGCCCGGTCGAGATCTCCATGGAGGCGATGCAGCTCGCCCGCCTGGTAGTGGGCGAGCCCGAGGGCGGGATGAGTCGGGTCGGCCAGGTGACGACAGGCGAGCTCGGCGGCGGCGGCGGCGTCGGCCCATCGCCCGGCGACCTGGTCGAGCTGGGAGCGGTGCACGAGGCACTGGCCGCGGTACGGGACGAGACCGGTCTGGGCGTCGCACCAGTCGCCGAGCGCGGCGGTCCACTCCGACGCCCGGGCCAGGTCGAACAGGCGGAGGCACTCGATGATCACCGCGCAGTAAACGATGCCGGCGACGACGGGGCCCACCTCGCCAGCGGTGACCGACACCATCACCTCGTCGAGGCGGGCGGTGCCCCGCCGCGTGTCGCCGGTGGCGAGCAGCGCCTGGCCGTGGCCGAGGATGCCGAGGGCGGCGAGGTCGGCGTCGCCACACCGGCGGGCGATGGCGATCGCCTCCTCGGCGAGGGAAGCGGACGCGGCCGGGTCGTGATCGAGGGCGGCGAGGAGGCGGGGCACGAGGACGTACCCGGTCGCCGCGCCGTTGCCCGCCTCGGCGGCCAGCGTCTCCGCCCGGGCCAGCCAGCCCCCGGCGTGCGCCATCTGGCCGCGGAGCACGAGACACAGGGCGAGGAGGACGGCCCGCCGGGCCGCCTCGCCTGGGTCGCCGGCGTCGACCGCGGCCCGGTGGGCCGCCTCCCACGCCCGGGTGCAGTCGTCGTCGCGCCCGGCGAGGTAGGCGGCGACGGCGTACCGCTCGAGGTCGTCGCCACCCAGCGCCCCACCCGCCTGCGCCTCCGCGAAGCCGGCGCAGGCGTCGGCCCACGACCGGCGGGCGGTGGCGTCGAGCGCCCGTTCCAACGGCGAGGTCATCGTGTGTCCAGTCTGTCCCAGTGCCCGGCGTAGGACATGCCGGGCGAGGAGTTCCGTACGAGCGTCGCGTCGCTCGACCGGCGCCTGGCTCAACCAGCCAGGCCGCGGTGAGGACGGTCGGGCGTCCCTCGGCGCCGGAGGTTGCCCGCCGAGCGACACGGTCATCGCGCTCCGCCCACCGCCGTTCGGGTCGTTGGACGTGCGCCTGGAGGCCCGTTGCTCGGAGCGTCGGTCGGTGGCCCTCATCAACCGACCTGTCGTCGCGATCTTGGGGCCACTTCAGCTGACCGCTCGCTGACCTGCGGCGCCACGGTCGGCGCCAAGGGTCGTCCGGCGCCTGGTCACCGTGTGAGAAGAGCGGCTTGCTGAGGGAAGGCGGAAGTGAAAGCACGGTTCGGCGGGGGCGCCGTTGGGAACTGGACGCTCATGGGGCTCATCGAGATCGTCCTTGTGGTCCTGCTCGTGCTCGTCCTTCTCAGCGCCTTCGGCTACGGCGGGGGGTCGTACCGAACGCCGGGGATCGGGGTGGGCGGCGTCCTGCTGATCATCCTGCTCATCCTGCTGCTCACATGACGAGCACCTGAGAACCGTCCCGCTTCGCACCGCCCCGCAAGGCGATCGACGAACGTCCCGCCCCCGCGGATGGCCCGCGAGGCGGCACGCTCCGGCCATGAGCACGGCCACGCCTGTCCCTGCACGCTTCTGATCGTCGCCGCCGTGCGCGGCTACGCCGGGTGCGAGGTCCTGGCGGTGAGCAACTGGCTGCTCCGTCGCGACGACAAGGTGGGTTGCGCGCTGTCCGCCCCGTCGAACCACCGCGAGCGCCCTGTGGCGGGCGGAACACCGTCCCGTCGGCCGGCCTAGCCGCTCGTCCCGCCGGGGTTGCCCGGTGGCTCGTTCAACCTGAGGGTGTTGCGGAAGGGGTCGAGCAGCGTCATGCACGTCCCGATCTCGTCCACACCGACGCCGGGCCGGAGATACCCGTAGTCCTTGGCAGCCAGCTCGGCGTGGTAGGAGCGGACACCGGAGGTCTCGATGTAGACGGCTGACCCCGGGGTGCCGTCGCCGTGGTGCTCCGAGAGGTGCAGGACGAGGCCGCCTCTGGACACCTGCATGTAGAGCGGAGCGTCCTGGCTGAATCGGTGCTCCCAGTCCACGGTGAAGCCGAGGTAGTCGACATAGAACTGGCGCGCCTTGCCGACGTCGAAGACCCGCAGGATGGGTACGACCCTCCGAAAGATGGCTTCCATCGTTCCTCCCAACGCTCCGACGTGGCTAGGGTCACGTGGCGAGACGTCATCCAGCCTCGCGCCGCACCACGCCTGGACGGGGCGGTACGGCCGACGCGATGGTGCGCGGCGATGGTCGGTCCGTCATCCACCGCCGGATGGTTCTTCTCGATCGTGGAGGCGAAGTCCGGTTCCACCATCCGGTGGGCGGGAGCGAGGGTGACGGAGGAGGGCACGTTGGAGATCGAAATCGCGCTGTGCCTTCCTCGTGAGGCCGAGACCGTCGGCATCGTCAGGGACGTGGCCGTCCTGTCGCTCATGCGCCTCGGTGTCACCGAGGCGTGTGCCGAGGACATCCGCATCGCACTGAGCGAGGCGTGCACGAACGTCGTCGATCATTCCGAGGCGGACGACCAGTACGAGGTCAGGCTGCAGGTCGACGGTCGCAGGTGCGAGGTCCGCGTCATCGACACGGGCCGGGGGTTCGACGTCATGTCGCTGTCCGCTGTTCCCGTCGCGGCGGACTCGCCGCGTGGTCGAGGCATCAGCCTCATGCACGCGCTGGTGGACTCGATCAACTTCACGTCCCAGCCGGAGGAGGGAACCATCGTCCACCTGGTCAAGACGCTCGACCTGGTCCCGGGCACGCCTCTGGACCGCCTCGCCCCGCCCGCCGAGACGTAGCGGCCATCGGCCACGCGATCGACGGGCACGAGGCCCTCGACAAGGCCATGGTCGACACCTACGACGTGTGGTGCTGGACCGGGACCTCCCGGAGATGCACGGCGACGACGTGTGGTCGGGCCCTCGTCGACGGGGGCCGCAGTGCCCGCATCCTCATGCTCACTGCGTCGAGCGCAGTGGACGATCGCGTCGAAGGCCTGAGCCTGGGGGCCGACGACTACCTCCCCAAGCCCTTCGCCTTCCCCGAGCTGGTGGCGCCGGTCCGCTCGCTCGCCGCCGCCCGCCCCCCGCCCCCCGTCCTGCGGGCGGGCGACGTGGAGCTCGACCCCGGGCGACGCACGGCCCGCGCGCCGGCCGCGACCTGGCGCGGGCGCCCAAGTAGTTCGCCGTGCTCGAGGTCCTCCCTCGCCGCCGACGGGCGCACCGTGGGTCACCATGGTGAAGCTCCAGCGCAAGCTCGGTGAGCCCCACGCCACGCGCAGCACGGTCCGCGCGGTCATCCTTCAGCCGGCGGAGCGCGTCTGGCACAGGAATCGACACCATGGTGCCGGTTCCATGGTGCCAGACGTCCCTGGAGGACGGCGCCTCGGGTAGAGGCCAGCTTCGTCGAGCGTGAACTCCACGAAGCCGCCCTGCGACGGCTGGAGGTCCAGCGCCTGGGAGCCACCTGTGCCCGCCCCGGGCCGGAGGACGTAGCTGCCCTCCTTGAAGATCGCGTCGAAGATCGTGCCCACGACATGGAACGACGAGTTCTCGCTCGCCAGGACGGCGACGGTCGCCCAAGGCGGACATGACGAGCGCCAGGCCGTCTCGATCGGGTCGGTCACTTCCCCTGCCGGCGACCTCAGCGCTCACGCTACGGGAGCCGGTCTCCATGCCATCGATGGTCCATGCGTCCTCGCCCCGGTGACAGGGCCGCTCGTCCCGGCTGGCCGGGACCTTCGCCCCTCGCCGACCGGTTGCGCCCCGAGCGGCCGAGCCACGTCAGCCGGCGTGGGCGTAGCTGGCCCGAAGGCTCGCCGCGTCGGCGGCGTCGGGAGCGGCCGTCTCCGAGCCTTGCGTGAGGCACGACGCGCTCGACCCGGAGTGCCCGAGCCCGAGAGCGTGGCCGATCTCGTGGCAGGCGAGGTTGTCCTTCTGCGCCTGGGTGAACGTGCGGTCCGCGTCGAAACGGATGCGAGCTCCGCCCAGGTGGCCGTCGGGCGCGCTGTGGAGGGCGGCGGCGCCCCTCCAGCCGGCGGGCAGCAGATCGCGGCACACGGGGATGATCGGACCCTCGGGCTCACAGCCGATGCCGCCCTCCGTCCAGGAGAGCCGCACGTCGGCGCCGACCGCGTTCCAGGTGTCCACGGCCTGGCGGGTGGCCTGCTGCCACCCGGGATCGCCGGTGCGGTCGCTCACGACCAGCGACCGCTCCGCCCAGTGGGCGAACGACGGCGATGCGGCCGCACGACCGGGGGCGGCGGCGAAGGCGAGAGCGGCGGCGAGTGCTGCGGAGGCGGCGACCGCGGCAAAGGCGGCGGAACGGCAGGAGCGCATGGGAGGTCCCTTCTTCCGTGAGGCTGGAATCCAGGACCGGCTGACTTCGGCGGCTCGGCTGACTCGATGAGTCCCGTGGCTTTGCGGACCGGTCTCACGACCGGGGTGCTCTTGTCGGACCAGCCTGGCTACTCAGTTCTTCGGCACACCTCCCGTCGGCCTTGACAGGGTTCGCGCCGTTTGGTGGTGCTGCCCCCCGGTGGGACCGACGTGACCCGGAGCGTTGCCGGGCGCGCCGCGACGAAGCCGGCGGAACGCTCCGGGCTCCCCGGCGAGCGTTGTCGTGCCATCCGCCGCGCCGGCGGCGCCACCCGAGCGGATGACATCCCTGCGGGTCGCACCACCAGCCGCTCGAAGCGACGGTCGGCGCGACGGAGCGGGGGCGTCCGGGCGATCAGTCCTCCGACCAACGCCCGCCGGCTCCACCCCGGGGCCGGCGCCGACTCCAAGGAGAGCCTCGAAATGTTCAGCATCAGCTCCGTCGCCGCCGCCGCCGTCGCCGTCGCCCTCGGTGGCACCGGCACCGCCGCCGTCGTCATGAACTCCCCGCCTGTGAGCGTCGACGCCGGCGCCGAGATCACCGCCAGGGCCCACGCCGACCTGCGGGCGGCCGAGCAGGCCC
>DATLFN010000007.1 GCA_035540975.1 Acidimicrobiales bacterium | reverse complement strand
GAGACAGGCCCCCGCCCCCGCACCGGCGGGCTTCCCGCCGGTGCGGGGGCGGGGGCCAGGCGGGTGCCGATGGGCACGAGGGCGGTCACGGCGATCTCCTCTCGTCGTCCCCCGCGCCGCCCTCGGGCGGGGCGGGAAGGCGCTCGGCCGCTCGCAGCCGGGCGCTCTCGGAGCGGGGGTTGGCGGCGACCTCGGCGGCCGACGGCTTGCGGGCTCCCCGGTTCAGCAGCCGCACCAGCGGCGTGGCACCGCACACGCACGGCAGCCCCGGCGGGCACGTGCACCCTCCGGTGGCGGCCTCCAGCAGGCGGTCCTTCACGATGCGGTCCTCGCCTACCACTCGGGCGAGGACGACGATGCGACCGGCCGGCGCCAGAGCCGCCACGGCGGCGTCCACCGTGGGGCCGAGCACCTCGAGCTCGTCGTTGACGGCGATGCGCAGGGCCTGGAACACCCGGCGGGCGGGGTGCCCGCCCGTGCGCCGGGCGGGCGCGGGGATGGCGTCCCGGACGGCCTCGGCCACCTGGGTGGTGGTCTCGAATGGGCGCCCGGCGACGAGGGCGCGGGCGATGCGGCGGGCGAAGCGCCTCTCGCCGCTCTCGGCGATGAGCCGGGACAGAGCCCGCTCGTCCGCACCGTTCACGACGTCGGCCGCCGTGCGGCGCTGGGTGCGGTCCATCCGCATGTCGAGGGGGCCTTCGTGGCGGTACGAGAAACCGCGTTCGGGGCGGTCGAACTGCGGCGAGCTGACGCCCAGGTCGAGCAGCACGGCGCTCACCGGTCCCGTCACCAGCTGGGGAAGGCGGTCGAAGCGGGCGTGGTGGAGGGCGGCGACCCGGTCGCCGAAGCGGGCCAGGTTCGTCGCGGCCGCGGCCAGGGCGTCGGCATCGCGGTCGACGCCCACCAGCCGGAGGCCGGGGGACGCGTCGAGGACGGCCGCCGCGTGCCCGCCGCCCCCGAGGGTGGCGTCCACGAAGAGGCCGGGCGGGACGTCGGCCAACAGGGCCACCACCTCGTCCGCCATCACCGGCCGGTGCACGAACTCCTGGGTCATCCGCAGCCCCTCGACCTGCCCGGTACCGCCGGGGAACATCCCCGGTCGGCGAGCCCGGAAGATTGCGGAGAGGGGGTCTTCCACCGTGCCCGTCGAGGGGCTGCGCATGGTCCTGGGTCGTGCCGTCAGTCGTCCTCGATCAGCGCCGCCTCGGTGGCGGCCACCTTCTCCTCCCATCGCTCGGGGTTCCACAGCTCGATGCGGTTCAGGGCGCCGTTCACCAGCACGGCGTCGTGGAGCGTGGCGAAGCTCCGCAGCGGCGCCACGATGGCGATGCGGCCCTGCTTGTCCACCTCCACCTCCTGGGTGCCCGACGCGAACACCCGCGCCAGGTTGCGCTCGGCCGGCCCCAGCTTCTGGGCCTCCTCCATCTCGGCCGACTGCACGTTGAACTCCTCGGGCGTCCACAGCGCCAGGCAGCCGCCCCGGAACTGCGTGAGGTAGCCGCCGTGGTCGAAGTGGGCGCGGAACTTGGCGGGCAGGATGACCCGACCCTTGGGATCGACCGAGTGCTCGTACCGTCCGAAGAACCGCACCACCGAGAGACGTGCTCCTCACCACCCTGCACCACCGGGTTGCTCCGCGGGTCAGGACCCCTCCCCTTCCCGCCACTTGGCGCCACCGTAACCCACTTCGTTACCACCTTCAACCTCTCCAATCCGCGCCGCGACCTTCTGGCGGCAGAACGGGGCGGTATGCGCCCATTTCTGCCGCCGGAGCGGACGCCCTCAGGCGCGGGCCCCCCGCGCCGGCGCCTGACCCGTGCCCTGCGCCGCGACCTTGTGGCGGCAGAACGGGGCGGTATGCGCCCCTTCTTGCCGCCGGAGCGGACGCCGCCGGGCGCGGGCCGCCGGCGGCGGCGCCTGGCTCGGCCGTGCGCCGCGACCTTCTGGCGGCAGAACGGGCGGTTTGCGCTTCTTCTTGCCGCCGGAGCGGACGCCGCCGGGCGCGGGCCGCCGGGCGCGGCTACGGCAGGGCGGCGACGAACGCCGACTCGACGTCCGCCTCGGGGCGGGCGACGGCGAGCACGGCGCCGGCCAGGTCGGCGGCCGCCGCCTCCCGGTCGGCCGGGCCCAGGGCCAGGGCGGCGAGGAGCGGCGCCGGGTCCCACGCCAGGGCCACGGCGCACTGGAAGAGCGCACCCTCGCGGGTCCGGCGCTGGGCGATGCCGACCGCCTTGCGGCCCGCCAGCGTCACCTCGCCGGGGCCGAGGCCGGCGAAGCACACGGCGGACGACCAACGCGAGCGCACCAGCCCGCCCCGGTGGACGGCGGCGCCGGGCAGGCCGAGCGCCTCGAGGGCGCCGGCCCAGGCGTCACCCAGCCACCATGCGGCGCGGCCGACGTCGGGGTGCCACAGGGCGTCGCCGGCGGGGACGACGACGTCGGCCCACACCACCCGGCCCGGCTCCACCAGCACCGCCCCACCGCCGCTGCGCCGGCGGGCCACCTCGACGCCGGCGCCCTCCACCACCGCGCCGTCGGGTTGGGTCGAGCCCAGCACGACGGCCGGCGCCGTCGCCAGGCAGAAGGTGACCGAGCGCGTCGACCAGTCGACGGCGCGCCCGTGCAGCGTGGCGGCGTCCGCCCGCAGGCGCCCGACGGTCCAGCCAGCGGTCAGGCCGACAGTGAGGCCGCCCCGCCGAGGTACGGCTCCCAGTCGGGACGGACCGTGCCGGTGGCGACCAGGACCCAGCTCCCGGCGCGGGGCGGCGCCGGCGGGCGGAGGAGGCTCAGCGGCGTGTCGGCCAGGAGGTGGTCCTCCTTGCGCATGTTGCACGGCCGGCACGACGCCACCACGTTGTCCCACGTGTGGGTGCCGCCCTTGCTGCGGGGCACGACGTGGTCGATGTTCTCGGCGGTCCCGCCGCAGTACTGGCAGCGGTGACCATCCCGGGCGAAGACGGCCCGGCGGTTGAGCCCGATGCGGGCCTGGTACGGGACCTTCACGTAGTACGCCAGTCGGGCGACGGACGGCTCCGGGAACGACGAGCGCTCGGAGTGGTACGACCGGCCGGTGGAGGCGACGAGCTCCGCCTTTCCCGAGAGAACGAGCACCAGGGCCCGGCGGGTGGCCACGACGCAGAGCGGCTCATACGTGGCATTGAGGATGAGCGCCCTGGACATCGGTCGAAGCTACCGACGAGCCGGTCCTGGTGGCACCCGCATTTCCGCACATTACCGCAGAGATCTGCGGGAACTTCTGCACCATCGCAGGTACGCGACCACGTCGCCGGGCGCGGGCGCGGGTGCGCCCGCGCCGTACATCGTCTCCAGCCGGAAGGCGAGATAGGCGCGGTCGGGGAGGGGCAGGTACGGACGCCTCCGCCACCACCGCGCCGGCGCCAGGAGCAGCGCCTGGCGGACGGCGGTGGGCCACAGGGCGGGCCGGACGAGGACCGCCAGCACCGCCCCCGTCCACCCTGGGGCGACGCCGCTCACCCGCCGGCCCGGCCTTCGACCGGGCGTCGCCCGGTCACGCCAGCACCTGGCGGCCCAGGCCCCGCCAGCCGACGGCGGCCGCCCCCACCAGCGGGCCGTCGGCCCCGAGGCCGGCGGGCGCGACGAGCGCGCCGGCCGAGAACGACAAGCGGGCCGAGCGCTCGACCTCGGCCCGGGCGGCGGCGAAGAACGGCTCCCCGAAGCCGAGCGCCACCGACCCGGCGACCACGGCCAGGCGCAGGTCGAGCAGGTTGGCCACCGAGGCCACCGCCCGCCCCACCAGCATGCCCGTGCGCTCGACCACGTCGGGGCCGGCCTCGGCCGCCGGGCGGCCGGTGACCGCCTGGATGGACGGGCCCGACGCCTCCGCCTCCAGGCACCCGGCCGCCCCGCAGGCGCACCGCCGGCCCCCGGGGACGACGATCACGTGGCCGATGTGGCCGGCGTTGCCGGCGGCGCCGTCGAGCAGCCGCCCGTCGAGCACGATCCCGCCGCCCACACCGGTGGACACCACCATGGCCACGAAGGCGGCCACCCCCCGGGCGGCGCCCCTCCACCCCTCGCCCAGGGCCAGGGCCTTGGCGTCGTTGTCGACGAAGGTGTCGAGCGCCAGCCGCTCGGCCAGCGCCGACCGGAGCGGGAAGCCCCGCCACGCCGCGATGTTGAGGGGTGACACCTCCTCGCCGCCCGGCGCCATGGGGCCGCCGCAGCCCACGCCGCACACGACCTCGTCGCCCGCCCGCACCCGGTCGACCACGCCCAGCAGGGCGTCGAACACGTCGGCGGCGGAGCCGGTCCGGGGGGTGGCCGCCCGGGCCGAGCGGAGGACGGCCCCGCCGTCGTCGACCACGGCGGCGGCCAGCTTCGTCCCGCCCACGTCGACGGCCAGGGCGTGCGCCACGCCGGGACGGTACCCGCCGTCGTCCATGACGGAGGGCGGCGGTAGGGTCTTTCGAGGAGACGACGCACCCGGAGGGCGGGCGGTGGTCAGACAACGAGCAGCCGCCGACATGACCACGTTCGCCGACGGCTTCGCGGCGATCGTCGGGAACGTCGAGCGGATGATCCAGGGCAAGACCGAGGCCATCCGCCTGGCCGTCCTCAGCCTGGTCGCCGAGGGCCACCTCCTCATCGAGGACGTACCGGGGGTGGGCAAGACCAGCCTGGCCAAGGCCCTGGCCGCCTCGCTCGGCTGCGCCTGGCAGCGGATCCAGTTCACCCCCGACCTGCTGCCCTCGGACGTCACCGGCGTGAACGTCTACAGCCGGGCCACGGGCAGCTTCGAGTTCCGCCCGGGCGGCGTGTTCGCCAACGTCGTCCTGGGCGACGAGATCAACCGGGCGTCGCCCAAGACCCAGTCCGCCCTCCTGGAGGCCATGCAGGAGCGCCAGGTCACCGTCGACGCCAACACCTACTCGCTGCCCACGCCGTTCATGGTGATCGCCACCCAGAACCCGATCGAGCACGAGGGCACCTACCCGCTGCCCGAGAGCCAGCTCGACCGGTTCCTGATGCGCATCGCCATGGGCTACCCGGACCGGGCGGCCGAGATCGAGATGCTCGACCTCCACGGCGGCACCGAGGCCGTCACCGTGGACGAGCTGGAGCCCGTCACCACCACCGGCCGGGTGGTCGCCATGACCGATGCCGCCAAGGCCGTGCACGTGGCGCCCGGGCTGCGGGGCTACCTGGTCGACCTGGCCGAGGCCACCCGCCGCCACCCGAGCCTGGCGCTCGGCGTGTCGCCCCGGGCCACCCTCGCCCTCCAGGGGGCGGCCCGGGCCCGGGCCGCCTCCCTCGGCCGCAACTACGTGGTCCCCGACGACGTGAAGGCGCTGGCCGGGCCCGTGCTCGAGCACCGCCTGGTCCTCACCCCCGAGGCCACGATCGGGGGGGCGGCGGGGCGGGACGTGCTGGCCGAGGTGCTGGACCGCGTCCCCGTCCCCGCCGGCCGCGGCGGCTAGGCCGTGCTGACCCGCCGGGGCCTGATGCTCCTCCTCGGCGCCGGGCTGCTGCTGATGGGGGGGCGGCTGCTCGGGATCGTCGAGCTGTACATGCTGGCCGGGGCCGCCTTCGCGCTGGTGATCGGCGCGGTGGCCTTCGTGCGCCTGGCCCGCTTCGACCTGGAGGCGTCCCGGGAGCTGCGCCCCGCCCGGGTCCACGCCGGCGGCGCCAGCCGGGTGGAGCTGACCGTCCGCAACAACGGCCGCCGCCGCTCCCCGGTGCTCTCCGCCCGCGACCCCTTCGACGGCGGGCGCCGCTGGGCCCGCTTCCTGGTCGCCCCCCTGGCGCCCGGGGAGGCGGCCCGCGCCGCCTACCGGCTGCCCACCGACCGGCGCGGCATCTACGACCTGGGTCCCCTCCAGCTCCAGCTGGAGGACCCGTTCGGCCTGGCCGGCCGCGCCCGGCCCGGTGCGCCCGCCACCCAGCTCACCGTCTACCCCCGCGTCGACGCCATCCCGCCCCTGCCCATGACCCGGGGCAACGACCCGCATGCCGGTGCCGACCACCCCACCGCCCTGGCGTCGGCCGGCGAGGACTTCTACGCCCTGAGGGAGTACGAGATGGGCGACGACCTGCGCCGCGTGCACTGGAAGGCGACGGCCCGCCTCGACGAGCTGATGATCCGCCAGGACGAGATGCCGTGGCAGGGCCGGGTGACCGTGCTCGTCGACCTGCGCCGGGCCGCGCACACGCCGGCGTCGCTCGAGATGGCCCTGTCGGCGGCGGCCAGCGTGGTCAGCGCGTCCTGGCGCCACCGCTCGCTGGTCCGCCTGGTCGCGACCGACGGCGTCGACTCCGGCTTCGCCGAGGGCCACGCCCACGTCGAGGCCATCCTCGAGCACCTGGCCGGGGCGTCCGCCGGGCGGGAGGACAACCTGGGCGCCATCCTCTCGTCGCTGCGGCGGGAGGGGAACGGCGGCGCCCTCGCCGTCGTGACCACGGCGGTGGCGGCCGAGACCGACCTCGAGCGCATCGCCCGCCTGCGGAGCCGCTTCGGCGCCGTCACCGTGGTGCTCTTCGAGCGCTCGGCCCTCGACCCCGACGGGCACGACACGGCCCGTCCCGTCCCCGGCGCCCGCTCCGTGGTGCGGGTCACGGCCGCCCGCCCGTTCGCCGCCGCCTGGACGGAGGCGATGGCCGGGCGGGTGCGGCCGGCGGCGGTGGGACCATGACCGCGCCCGCCGCTGGGGCGGACGGGCGCACGGCCGCCGCGCCGCTGGCCACGCTCGCCCTGGCGGCCGTGACGGTGGCCGTGGCCGTGGGGATGGGGCGCCTCTTCGCCGGAGCCGCGTACCTGCTGCCCCTGGTCGGCGCCGCCGTCGTCGCCCACGCCGCCATGTGGGCGGGCCGGCTCCTCGGGCGCTCGCTCGCCCTGTCGGCCCTGTCGGCCGCCGGCGGCGTGGCCCTGGTCGCCACCTGGCTGCTGCTCCCGGAGACGGCCACCCTCTCGCTCGTGCCCGGGCCCGCCACTTTGGCGGCGGCCCGCGAAGCCCTGGCCCGGGCGTGGGCCGACTTCGGCTCGGTGGTGGCGCCCGCGCCGGCCAGCGACGGGTTCCTCCTGGCGGCCATGGTGGGCGTCGCCGCCACAGCCGTCCTCGCCGACTGGGCGGCGTTCCGCATGAAGGTGCTGTTCGAGGCGGTGGTGCCCTCGTTCACCCTCTTCGTGTTCACGGCCACCCTGGGCGACGACGGGCGGCGGGGCCTGATGGTGGCGCTGTACCTCGCCACCCTGCTCCCCTTCCTGGTCCTCCACCGGGCCGACCTCGAGTCGTCCGGGTCCTCGTGGTTCGCCAGCCGCAACAAGGGTGGCCCTACCGCGCTGCTGCAGGGAGCGGCCGGCCTGGTCCTCGCCGCCGTCGCCGCCGCCGTGGTGGTCGGTCCCCGCCTGCCCGGGGCGGCGGCCGAGGCCGTGCTCGACTGGCGGGGCGACGGCCCGGGCGGGAAGGGCCGGCGTACGACCGTCAGCCCCCTGGTCGACATCCGGGGCCGCCTGGTGGACCAGTCGTCCACCGAGGTGTTCACCGTGCGAACGCAGCAGCGGGCCTACTGGCGGCTCACCTCGCTGGACACCTTCGACGGGCGCATCTGGTCGTCCGACGCCAGCTACCAGCCGGTGGGCGAGCGCCTCCCCGAACCGGAGCCGGGCGCCGGGGGCGCCACCGGCGACACCTTCGTCCAGGAGTTCACCATCCGGTCGCTGTCGTCTATCTGGCTCCCGGCCGCCTACCGACCGGAGCGCATCGGCGGCGTCGACGAGGTCAGCTACAACGAGGACCTCGGGAGCCTCATCACCGGCGACGACACCACCGACGGCCTCACCTACCGGGTGCAGTCGACCGTCCCCCGCTTCGATCCCCGGGCGCTGGCCGGCGTGGTGGGACGGTCGACCTCCGTCGATCTCGACCGGTTCCTGGCGCTCCCGCCCATCTCCCGGCCCGTCCGCCAGCTGGCCCGGGCGCTGACCTCGGGGCTGCCCGACGCGCCGTACGCCAGGGCCCTGGCCATCCAGGACCACTTCCGCCAGGGGTTCGTCTACGACATCGACGTGGGAGCCGGCCACGGCGACGAGGCGCTGGAGCGGTTCCTGTTCGACGACCGCCGGGGCTACTGCGAGCAGTTCGCCGGCGCCTTCGCCGTGTTGGCCCGGTCGGTCGGGCTCCCCACCCGGGTGGCCGTCGGGTTCACCCCGGGCGAGCTCGGCGGCGACGGGCGCCTCCATGTCAAGGGCCTGAACGCCCACGCCTGGCCCGAGGTCTTCCTGGACGGGTTCGGCTGGGTGGCGTTCGAGCCCACGCCCGGGCGGGGCGCCCCCGGCCAGGAGGAGTACCTCGGCGTGCCCGAGGCCCAGGCCGACCCTCGGGACGCCACCACGGCCACCACGGCGGCGCCGCCCACCACGGCGCCCGACGACACCGCCACCCCCTCGACCACCGCTGCGCCGGCGGGCGAGGCACCGGCGCCCCTCGCCACCCCCGCCGGGCGCCCGTGGTGGCGCCACCCGGCCGCCGTCGTCGCCGGCTCCGTCGTGCTCGTCGTCGTCCTCGTGGTCCTCGGGGTGCCGCTGGCCAAGGACGTGCGCCGGCGGCGCCGGAGGGCGGCGGCAGCCGATCCCGCCGAGCGGGTGTGGGTGGCGTGGACGGAGGCGGCCGAGGCGGTGGCCCGGGCCGGCGCGCCACGCCGGCCGGCGGAGACGCTGGCCGAGCACGCCCGCCGGGCCGCCCCCACCGCCGCCCTGTCCGAGCCGGCGGCCACCGCCCTGGCCACCCTGGCAGCCGACGCGGCGACGGCCAGCTACGCCCCCGAGCCGCTCCCGCCCGAGGCGGCGGAGACGGCGGCCGCCCACGCCGCCGCCGTCGAGGAGAGCGTCCTGGCCACCGCCACCCGGCGCCGCCGGGTGGCGTGGGTCCTCGACCCGCGGCCGCTGTTCCAGCCGCCGCCCGGGACGGCCCCCGACCGCAGGCGCCGCGACCGCCGCTGAGGCCGGGTGCTTACTGGGGACCGCCGGCCGTCGGCCGCCGGAGCCGCCGCCGGGGCACCGACCGACCGACCGGCCACCGCCGAGGCGGCGCCGTCGCTGGGTTCTGGCGGCAGATCGGGGCGCTATCCGCCCGAATTTGCCGCCGGAGCCGGCGCGGGCGCCGGTCACGGTCACCGACACCGACCCGGGGCCGACCGACCGCCGACCGCCGACCGTCGGCCGCGGGCCGTCGTGGGATTCTGGCGGCAGATCGGGGCGCTATCCGCCCGAATTTGCCGCCGGAGCCCGCGCTCGCGCCGGTCTCGGCGCTATTGGCCGGAGTCGTCGCGCTTGAAGCGCTCGCCCAGCCGCTTGCGGGTGTCGCCCAACAGGTTGGGGAAGCCCTTCTCCCGCACCGTCTGGGTGAGCTCCTGCCAGCCCGCCTTGCCCATCTTGCGGAAGTTGCGCTCGAAGACGAGCGTCGACGCCAGCATCAG
Source organism: Acidimicrobiales bacterium (assembly GCA_035540975.1). Lineage (NCBI taxonomy): Bacteria > Bacillati > Actinomycetota > Acidimicrobiia > Acidimicrobiales > Acidimicrobiales bacterium. Next base: position 6,358 of record DATLFN010000007.1, on the reverse strand, counting down.
GAGGAAGCCGAAGGCGCCGAGGACGCGGCTGGAGGCGAAGGACGCCAGGAGGAGGACGAGGCCGGCGACGAAGCCGAGGGCGGCCCACTTGCAGTTCCGGCCGGCGTGCCGGTACAGCGTCGTCTCGCTGACGCCCTTGGCGAAGTCGGGGTCGTGCTCGTAGAAGCTGCGCTCGATCTCGTGGAGGATCCGCTGCTCTTCTTCCGAAAGCGGCAACTTGCCGACCCTCCTGCTTCCATCTGATGCACGCCGGTCCTCCATCTTCGCGCACGCCGTCCCCCTCAACAACGCGATCGAGGTCGCCCCCGTCAAGGCGCCGAACCGCCCCCTGGTCCCCACTGCTGGTCGCCGGGGCGGCGGACGCGCAGCCCGCCCCCGCCCAGCAGCGCCGCCGGTCCCACCGCGTCCGGCCCGAACCGGGCCCGCACGCCGTCGACCGCCTCGGACGCCTCGCCCCAGCCCGGGCCGCCGACGCCCAGCTCCAGCTGGCGGGCGGCCCCCTCGGTGAGGTTGCCGACGCTCACCCCGAGGAGGCGCACGCCGGGGCCGGCGTCCACGCCGTCGAGCAGCGCGCCGGCCGCCGACGCCAGCTCGGGTGCGGTGTCGACCGCCTCGGGCAGCGTGCGCGAGCGGGTGATGGTGGCGAAGTCGTTGAAGCGCACCTTCACCGTCACCGTGCGCCCGGCCAGCCCGGCACCCCGCAGGCGGGCCGCCACCGCGTCGGACTGGCGGACCACCTCGCGGTGCAGGTCGGCCCGCTCCCGGAGGTCCACGGCGAACGTCTCCTCGTGGCCGACCGACTTCGGCGGGCGGGAAGGCTCCACCGGCCGGGCGTCGCGGGCCCAGGCCAGCTCCCACAGCTGCGTGCCGGCGGCCGGTCCGAGCCACTCGACCACGGTCGCCCGGGGGACGGCTGCCAGGTCGCCCACCGTCCCGACGCCCTTGGCCCGCAGCTTGTCCGCCGTCCGCGGTCCGACGCCCCACAGGGCGCCGACCGGCATGGGGTGAAGGAAGGCCAACTCCTCCCCCGGCCGCACGACCACCACGCCGGGGCCCTCGACGACGCCGCTCAGCGACGCCCGGGGCTTGGCCTGCTTGGACGCCAGCTTGGCCAGCAGCTTCGACGGGGCGACGCCCACCGAGCAGCCCAGCCCGACCTCGTCCCGGATGCGCCGGCGGACGGCGGCGGCGATGTCGGGGGCGGGTCCGAACAGGCGACGGGCGCCGCCCACGTCGAGGAACGCCTCGTCCAGCGAGATGCCCTCCACCAGCGGGGTGTACGAGGTGAACACGGCGTGGATGCGCCGGCTGTACTCGCCGTAGCGGGACAGGTCGCCGTGGACGAACACCGCCGACGGGCACAGGCGCCGGGCCCGGGCGGACGGCATGGCCGACGCCACCCCGTAGGCCCGTGCCTCGTACGAGCACGACGCCACCACGCCCCGGTCGCCGGCGCCGCCCACGATCACCGGGCGCCCGGCGAGCGACGGGTCGCGGAGCACCTCGACCGACGCGTAGAACGCGTCCATGTCGACGTGGAGGATCGTCGGCTCCCCCGTCCCGGCGGGCACGGGCCGATTGTGGCAGGGTGACCCGGCGACCGGGAGGTGACCGTGCACCGCAACGTCAAGGCCGTGGTCGACGCCGGGAGCCTCCTCGGCGTCGAGGTCCGCCCACGGGAGTTCCCCGAGGGCACGCGGACGGCCGTGGATGCCGCTCTCGCCATCGGCGTGGACCTGGCCCAGATCGTGAAATCCCTGGTGTTCTGCGTCGACGGCGAGCTGGTCGTCGCCCTGGTGAGCGGGCCCAACCTGGTGGACGAGGGCAAGCTGGCCGCTGCGGCCGGGGGCGAGCGGGCGTGGCGGGAGGACGCCTCCACCGTGCGCGAGGCGACCGGCTTCCCCATCGGCGGGATCCCGCCGTTCGGCCACCACGAGCCGCTGCGGGTCTTCGTGGACGCCGACCTGCTGCTCCACGACGAGGTGTGGGCGGCGGCGGGCACGCCCTCGGTGAACTTCCCGATCAGCCCCGACGCCCTCGTCCGAGCGACCGGCGGCCGCGTCTGCGACCTCGCCCGGTCCGGCTAGGAGGCCAGGAACGGCGCCGGGCGCGGCGCACGCCGCGCCGGGCGCGGCGCACGCCGCGGCGGGCGAGGTCGCGCACGCCCCACAGGGTCACCAGCGTCATGGCCTCCACCACGATGCGCCCCGACATCTTCGAGCCGTCCCGCTCGCGGTCGACGAACACGATGGGGACCTCGGCGACCTTCCCCCCCTGCTGGGTCACGCGGTACACCATCTCGATGAGGAAGCCGTAGCCGTTGGCCCGCTGGTGGTCGAGGCTGATCGCCCGCAGCATCGACGACCGGTACGCCCGGTAGCCGGACGTGGCGTCGGAGACCGGGAGCCCGAGCAGGGCGGTGGCGTACCGGTTGCCGAACCGGGACAGGGCCCGGCGGTGGACGGGCCAGTTCGGGATCGCCCCGCCGGGGACGTAACGGGAGCCGACGGCCAGGTCGGCGCCGCTCTCCACGGCCGCCAGCAGGGCCGGGAGGGCGGCCGGGTCGTGCGAGAGGTCGGCGTCCATCTCGACGACGACGTCGTAGTCCCGTTCCAGCGCCCAGGCGAAGCCGGCCCGGCAGGCGGCGCCGAACCCCCGGGGCCCGGTCCGGCGCAGGACGACGATGCCGCCCGTCTCCCGGCCCACCGCCTCGGCCAGGTCGGCGGTGCCGTCGGGGCTGGCGTCGTCCACCACCACGACGTCGGCCTCGGGCGCCGCCGCCCGGACCCGGGGGAGCACCACGCCGATGTTGCGGGCCTCCTCGTACGTCGGCATGACGATGGCGGCGCGCACGGGCGGCCAGCATACGATTCGCCGCCGTGGCCACAGGCGATGACCGACGGCTGTCCGCGCTCCCGTCGCGGCGGGCACGGCTCCTCGCCTTCCTCGCCATCCTCGTCGCCGGCGGGTGCGGCGCGCTGATCGGCGCCTCCTTCGTGAACCTCCAGTGCGAGGACTGCGACGCCGCCACCGGCGCCGGCGCCGTGATCGGCGGCCTCGCCGCCGCAGCCGGCGTCGCCGTCGTCGCCGTCCTCGTCCTCAGAGCCATGGGCGAGTGGCGAAGGACCGAACTGCACGAAGACGACACCACGGACCACTGAAACTGACCCACGCACCACAACACACCCCCGGCCGGACCCGCAGGCCGAGGGGTGGGAGACACCGACGAGGCCGGGCGGGTGGCCCGTAGGGAAGGGGCCCACCCGGTGGGGCCCCAGCGCAGGTGGGGGGAACCGGGTGGGAAGGATCCCTGAGGGACAGGACCCGCCCGGCCGGTCAGTGGCGCGAGACGGACATGGCTACGCCGTGAGCCGCAGGACCCGGAACCCCTCGGCATACGGCACGCCGGCCACCCGACCCCCCTCCTCGGCCCGCTGCTGCACGACCTGGCGCAGCCACTCCCCCGTCTCGCCCAGCTGGCTCGCATGGCACAGCAGGGCCTCGGCCTTGGCGTCGATGGAGCCGGTGATCTCGACCCACAGGTCGGGCTCGAGCGTCCCCGACAGGTAGACGGCCTCCACCTGGTGGGGCGGCCCGGCGTCGGGGAAGTAGTGGGGGCTGGCGGCCGCCGGGGCCACGGCGTCGAGGGTGGCCCAGCCCAGCTCCCGGTGGTCGCGGTGGTTGAAGTAGCGGGACCCGAAGAACACCGCCGTCGGGTCGGGGCACACCACCACCTGGGGCTTGAGCCGGCGCACCAGAGCGACCAGCTGGGCCCGCAGGGCGGCGGTGTTCTCGACCTCGCCGTCGGGGTGGCCGAGCAGGTGGGTGCCGGACACGCCCAGCACGGCGTTGGCCGCCTCCACCTCGCCGGCCCGCCGGCGGGCCAGGTCCTCCGGGCGCACGCCGGGGTCCGACGAGCCCTTGTCGCCCGCCGCGCAGATCACCACGTGGACGTCGGTGCCGGCGGCCGCCCACCGGGCCAGCGTGCCGCCGCACGACACCTCGGGGTCGTCGGGGTGGGCGTAGACGGCCAGGGCACGGGCGGGCACGTCGTCCACCGGTCGGGCCACCGTCGCTCCCCTACGGCGCCGACGCCAGCGAGGCGCAGGCGCGCCCGACCGCGGCGTCGTCGACGTCGTGATGGGTGACCAGGCGCACGACCCGGGGGGCGATGGTGCCGGCGAGGACGCCGGCGGCGCGCAGGTGCTCCAGCAGGCGCGCCGGCTCGGGGTGGCGGAACACGACCACGTTCGTCGGCACGGCCCCCGGGTCGCAGCCGGCGCCCGGCCAGCGGGCGGCCACCGCCTCGGCCAGTCGCCGGGCCCGCCCGTGGTCCTCGGCCAGGCGGTCCACCATCGTGCGCAGGGCGACCAGCCCGGCCGCCGCGATCACGCCCGCCTGGCGCATCCCGCCGCCCATGCGGGCCCGCTCCAGGCGCGCCGCCTCGATCACGTCGGCCGGGCCGGCCAGCACCGACCCCACGGGGGCGCACAGCCCCTTGGACAGGCAGGACATCACGGTGGTCGCCTCCGCCGCGTAAGCCGCGGCGGGGACACCGGTCGCCACCTCGGCGTTGAACAGGCGGGCGCCGTCCATGTGGACGGGCAGGGCGCCGGCCGCTACACGGAGGGCCTTGAGGGCGAACAGGGGGTAGGGCACGCCGCCCGCCGGCATGTGGGTGTTCTCGACGCACACCAGGCCGGGCGCCGGGTGGTGGTGCTCGGCCGCCTCGAGCGCCCACGTCACGTCCTCGGGCGCCAGGGTGCCGTCGGCGTCGTCGACGGTGGCGAACTGCACGGCCGCGTTGCGGCCGCCCGCGCCGTTCTCGTAGATCACCACGTGCTGGCGGGCGCCGGTCACGACCGTGGCCCCCGGCCGGCACAGGACCCGGAGCGCCAGCTGGTTCGCCATGACGCCGCTCGGGACGTACAGCGCCGCGTCCTTGCCGACCCGCTCGGCGTACGCCTCCTGGAGGCGGTTCACGGTGGGGTCCTCGCCGTAGACGTCGTCGCCCACCTCGGCGCCGGCCATCGCCCGCCGCATCTCGGCGGTGGGACGGGTCACGGTGTCCGACCGCAGGTCCACCAAGCCGCCCGACATCGCCCGCAGGCTAGGGGAGGTCGCGCCGCGGGCGCGAGACTGCCGGCGTGCCCGCCGCCCCGCCGCCGTCGGTGGGCGCGCCCGACCCCGTCGAGCTGGTGGCGCTGGCCCGGGCCGCCGCGGTCGCGGCGGGCGACCTCCTGCTGGAGGGCCAGGACGGTGCCGCCGCCGACGTGGGCACCAAGACCAGCGGCACCGACATGGTCACCGCCGTCGACCGGGCCAGCGAGGCGCTCATCACCGAGACCCTGTTGGGCGCCCGCCCGGGGGACGCCGTGCTCGGCGAGGAGGGCGGGCTCGCCGGGGCGGGGACGTCGGGGGTGCGGTGGATCGTCGACCCCCTGGACGGCACCACCAACTACCTCTACGGGTTCCCCGCCTGGGCGGTGTCGGTGGCGGCCGAGTACGACGGCGAGGTGATCGCCGGGGTGGTGCACGACCCGTCGCACGGGGAGACCTTCACCGCCGTGCGGGGCGGGGGCGCCGAGTGCAACGGGCGCCGCCTGGAGGTGACCGGCGCGCCCGACCTGTCCGTCGCCCTCGTCGCCACCGGGTTCGCCTACGAAGCGGCGTCCCGGGCCCGCCAGGGCCAGGTCGTCGCCCGGGTGGTGCCCTGCGTCCGGGACGTGCGCCGGGCCGGCTCGGCCGCTCTCGACCTGTGCTGGGTCGGTGCCGGCCGGGTCGACCTCTATTACGAGCGGGGCATCCAGCTGTGGGACCGGGCCGCCGGGATGCTGGTGGCGGCCGAGGCGGGGGCCGTCGTCACCGTCCTCCCCGACGACACGACGGTCGCCGCCCCGCCCCAGCTGTACCAGCCGCTGCTCGACCTCCTCGGCTCCTAGATCTTCGACCTCGTTCGTTCGGCCCCGCTCGATTCGGTCGAGCTGCATCGTTCTCCGGCGGGCGAGCGGAGCGTGCGGAAGTTCGATCGCGACGAGGGGCGCCACCCGAGCGGATGACATCCCTTCAGGTCGCACCACCAGCCGCTCGAAGCGACGCTCGGCGCGACGGAGCGGGGGCGTCCGGGCGATCAGTCCTCCGGCCAACGCCCGCCGGCTCCACCCCGGGGCCGGCGCCGACCCCAAGGAGAGCCTCGAAATGTTCAGCATCAGCTCCATCGCCGCCGCCGCCGTCGCCGTCGCCCTCGGTGGCACCGGCACCGCCGCCGTCGTCATGAACTCCCCGCCTGTGAGCGTCGACGCCGGCGCCGAGATCACCGCCAGGGCCCACGCCGACCTGCGGGCGGCCGAGCAGGCCC
>DATLFN010000006.1 GCA_035540975.1 Acidimicrobiales bacterium | reverse complement strand
AGCTCGGCCCGGATGGCGGCCCCGTCGGCGTCCACCGCGGTGGGCACGGCGATCTGGCCGATGGCGATATCAGGGTCCTTGAGGCCGTGGCCGGTGAGCACGCACACCACGGTGGAGCCGGCGGGGACGCCCACCTTGAGCAGGCCGGCGACGGACGCCGCCGAGGCGGGCTCGCAGAACACCGACTCGTAGCCGGCCAGGAACCGGTACGCCTCGAGGATCTCCTCGTCGGTGACGGCGCCGATGCCCCCGCCCGACTCCGAGGCGGCGGCCGTCGCCCCGTACCACGACGCCGGCTTGCCGATGCGGATGGCCGTGGCGACCGTCTCGGGGTTCTCGACGGGATGGCCCTCGACGATGGGAGCCGCGCCGGCCGCCTGGAACCCCATCATGGCGGGCAGCTTCGACGAGTGGCCCGCCTCCCGGTACTCCAGGTAGCCCTTCCAGTAGGCGGTGATGTTGCCGGCGTTGCCCACGGGGATGAAGTGGTGGTCGGGGGCGTCGCCCAGGGCGTCCACCACCTCGAACGCCGCCGTCTTCTGGCCCTCGATCCGGAACGGGTTGACCGAGTTCACCACGGTGACCGGCGCCGTCTCGCCGAGGTCGCGGACGATGTCGAGGGCGACGTCGAAGTTGCCGCGGACCTGGAGGACCTTGGCGCCGTGGATGAGCGCCTGGGCCAGCTTGCCGAGGGCGATGTGCCCGGCCGGGATGAGCACCGCGCAGGTCAGGCCCGCCCGCGCCGCGTAGGCGGCGGCCGACGCCGACGTGTTGCCGGTGGATGCGCACACGACCGCCTTGGCCCCGTCCTCCACCGCCTTGGAGATGGCCATGGTCATCCCCCGGTCCTTGAACGACCCCGTGGGGTTGAGCCCCTCGTACTTGAGGAACACCCGGGCGCCGACGCGGTCGCTCAACCGGGGCGCCGGGATGAGCGGCGTGCCGCCCTCGTGGAGCGTGACGACGGGGCTGGCGGCGGTGACCGGCAGGAACGACCGGTACTCCTCGATCACGCCCCGCCACGCCGGCCGGCCGGGGGTGGCGCTCACTCGGGCCCCACCACCCTCAGCAGGCTGCCGACCCGCTTGACCGCGTCCAGGTGGCGCAGGTCGTGGAGCGTGGCCTGGACGTCGCGCTCGCGCGCCCGGTGGGTGATGAACACCAGCCGGGCCTCGTCGCCCAGGCCCTCCTGCTCCATGGACCGGATCGACACGCCGTGCTCGCCGAACACGGTGGCGACGGCGGCCAGCACGCCGGGCCGGTCGACCACGTCGAGGTTGAGGTAGTACTGCGACGACAGCTCGTCGATGGCCCGGAACCGGCCCTGGCGCAGGGTGCCGGTGCGCCCGCTGCTCCGTGAACGCAGGTTGTGGGCGGCGTCCACCAGGTCGCCCAGCACGGCGCTCGCCGTCGGCAGCCCGCCCGCGCCCCGCCCGTAGAGCATGAGCTCGCCCACCGCCTCGCCCTCGACGAACACCGCGTTGAACGAGTCCCGCACCGACGCCAGCGGGTGGGTGACGGGGATCATGGCCGGGTGGACCCGCACCGCCACCGCGTCGTCCACCTTCTCGACGATGGCCAGCAGCTTGACGACGTAGCCGAGGCGGCGGGCCACGTCGATGTCGCCCGGGGTGATGCCGCTGATGCCCTCGCGGTAGACGTCCCCGGCGACGACGTTCACCCCGAAGGCGATGCTGGCCAGGATGGCGGCCTTGGCCCCGGCGTCGAAGCCCTCGACGTCGGCGGTGGGGTCGCGCTCGGCGTACCCCAGCCCCTGGGCCTCGGCCAGGGCGTCGCCGTAGGAGGCGCCGTCCTCCGTCATGCGGGTGAGGATGTAGTTGGTGGTCCCGTTGACGATCCCCATGATGCGGGTGATGCGCTCGCCCGCCAGCGACTCGCGGAGGGGGCGGATCAGGGGGATGCCGCCGGCGACGGAGGCCTCGTAGAGCAGGTCCACGCCGGCGGTGGCGGCCGCCTCGAACAGCTCGGCGCCCACGTTGGCCAGCAGCTCCTTGTTGGCGGTGACCACCGGCTTGCCCTGCTTCAGCGCCGCCAGAACCAGCTTGCGAGCCGGCTCGATGCCGCCGATCAGCTCGACCACGACGTCCACGTCGGGGTCGGACACCACCGACTCGGCGTCGTGGGTCAGGCAGCCGTCGGGCAGCTCGACGACCCGCTCCCGGGCCACGTTGCGCACGGCCACCCGGCGGACCTCGAAGCGCAGGCCCGTCCGGTGGGCGACACCGTCGGCGTCGCCGGTGAGGAGCTGCACGAGCGCCCCGCCGACGTTGCCGCAGCCGAGCAGGCCGATGCGGACGGGTTGGAGGTCGGGGGCGTCCATCCTCGAACGGTAACCCCGATGGCCGGGCGGGGGGAACGTGGCGGGATGGTCCCTTGCGACGGCTCTGGCGGCCATATCGTGGTGTCAGGACCATGGGGAGGCGTTCGGGCATGACGCTGGAGACGCTCGCTCCCGGCGACCGGGTCGTCACCGGTCCCGACCGACGGCTGGTGGACGGCCTGTGCGTCCTCGCTGCCACCGCCGGTGTCGCCACCCTGGCCGTCGCCGTCGCCGCGTCCGACCCGGCCTGGGGCCACCTCGGGCGCTCGCTCCTGTTCGGCGTGGGCGTCGCCGCTCTCCAGGTCGTGCCGCTGCGGGTGTCGCACGAGGGCCAGGGCGAGAACCTCAACCTGGAGGAGGCGTTCATCGTCCCGATGGCCCTCTACCTCACGGCGGCGGAGACGCTGACGGTGCTCGGCCTCGCCGTGGTCGTCGGCGAGGCGTGGCACCGGCGGGGCTGGTTGAAGGGCATGTTCAACGCCGGGGTGATGGTGTGCGCCGCCGGCCTCGGGGTGGGGGCCAGCCGCCTCATCGGGGCGAGCGCCGGGGACCTGAGCGACGTCGGGCTGGCCGGCGCCGCCGTGGGCGCCCTGGTCTACTCGGCCGTGTCGATGGTGCTCGTGGCGGGCGTGATCGCCACCGTCCAGCGGACGCCGTTCACAGACGTCGTGCGCGACGGCCTCGAGGTGCGGCTCGTCACCTGGACGACGTCCATCGCCCTCGGCGTCCTCCTGGCCGCCGGCCTCGAGGACCGGCTCTGGCTGATCGTGGTGATGGCGGTGCCGTTCTCGATGTTCCAGGTGGCGTTCGGCCGGGCCTTCAGCTCGTTCAACGAGCGACGCGACATCGAGCGGCTGTACGAGGCGGCCGGCTCCATCCGGTCGAGCATGGAGCCCGAGCAGGTCGTGACGGCCGTGCTGACGTCGGCCCGTCGGCTGCTCGACGCCACCGAGGCCCGGCTGGTACCCATCGGGACGGAGCCGGCGCCCGGCGCCCTGCGTGCCGAGGTGAGCCCCGAGGCCGCCGTCGAGGTGACCGCCCGGCGCGCGGGCGATGCGTGGGAGGAGAACGACGAGGGCCTGCTGCGGGCGCTGGCGTCGGTCGCAGCCAGCGCCCTGGCCAACGCCACGCTGTTCGAGCGCCTGCGCGCCGTCACCAGCAGCCTGGCCGAGGGCGTCGTCTCCCTGGACCCCGCCGGCGTGGTCACGTTCGCCAACCCGGCGGCCGAGCGCATGCTCGGCCTCGGGGAGGGCCGGCTGACGGGGCGGCCGCTGCACGACGTCGTCCACGCCCACCCGGGCGTCCACGGCCCCTCGCCGCGGGACTGCAACCTGGCCGCCCGGCTGGCTTCGGGCGGGACGTGGAGGGACGACGACGACACCTTCGTCCGGGCCGGCGGCGACCCGCTGCCCGTCGCCGTGTCCGCCTCCCCGGTCCTGGTGCGGGGCCAGGCCAGTGGCACCGTCATGGCCTTCCGGGACATCACCGAGCGCAAGGCCCTGGAGGACCAGCTCACCCACCAGGTCTTCCACGACTCGCTCACCGGGCTCTCCAACCGGGCGCTGCTGGCCGACCGGCTGGAGCAGGCCCACCTGCGTGCGTCCCGGAGCCGGTCGCCCTACGCCGTGCTGTTCATCGACCTGGACCGGTTCAAGGTGGTCAACGACAGCCTGGGGCACCACGCCGGCGACCAGCTGCTGGTCGGCGTGGCCGAACGCCTGCGGGCCAAGGTCCGGCCCGGCGACACCTTCGCCCGCTTCGGGGGCGACGAGTTCGTGATGCTGCTCGTCGACATGGGCGACGACTCCGACGCCGAGGGCGTCGCCCAGCGCATCCTCGACGACCTGGCGGCCCCGTTCCACGTCCAGGGCCGCGACGTGCCGGTGTCCGCCAGCATCGGCGTGGTCGTCGGCCACCCCGGTCACACCAGCGCCGAGCAGTGCCTCCGGGACGCCGACGTGGCCATGTACCGCGCCAAGTCCAAGGGCAAGGCGCGCTACGAGGTCTTCCGGCCGGGCACGGAGGCCGAGGAGACGGCCCGCCTCGACCGCGAGCTGGCCCTCCGGCGAGCCATCGAGCAGGGTGAGCTGGCGGTCCACTACCAGCCGGTGGTCGAGGTGGGGACGGGGGCCGTCGCCGGGGTCGAGGCGCTCGTGCGGTGGGACCACCCGGTCCACGGGATGGTGGCGCCGAGCGACTTCATCCCGCTGGCCGAGGAGACCGGCCTGGTGGTGCCCCTCGGGCGGTTCGTCCTGGAGGAGGCGTGCCGCCAGCTGAAGGCGTGGACCGACGAGGACCCCGCCCGGTCGCACCTGGTCGTCGCCGTGAACCTGTCGCCGCAGCAGTTCCGCCTCCCCGACCTCACCGAGCAGGTGGCGGAGGTCCTCGCCGCCACCGGCCTGGACGCCTCGCGCCTGTGCCTGGAGGTCACCGAGAGCGCCATGATGGCGGACGCCGACGCGGCGACCGTCACCCTCAAGCGCCTGAAGGCCCTCGGCACCCGGGTGAGCATCGACGACTTCGGCACCGGCTACTCGTCGCTCGGCTACCTCAAGCGGTTCCCGGTCGACTACGTGAAGATCGACCGCTCGTTCATCGGCGAGCTGCGCGACGGCGACGTCGACACCGAGATCGTGCGGGCCGTGATCCGGCTGTCCGCCGCCATCGGGATGCGGGCGGTAGCCGAGGGCGTGGAGACCGAGGGCCAGCTGCGGGCGCTCCGGGAGCTCGGGTGCCCGCTCGTGCAGGGGTACTTCCTGGCCCGGCCCCAGCCGGCCGACCAGGTCGTCCACCGCCTCTCGTAGCGCGCGACCCGCTCCGAGCGACGCGAACGAACGAGGTCGAAGCGCTACGGGCGGTCGAGGCGGAGCAGGTCGTCCAGCGTCTCCCTGACGACCACGACCCGGGCCCGGCCGTCGCGCACGAACAGCACGGGCGGGCGGGGAACCTTGTTGTAGGTGGATGCCATGGAGTGCCCGTAGGCGCCGGTGACGGGTGTGGCCAGCACGTCGCCCACGGCCAGGTCGGCGGGCAGGCAGGCGTCGCGCACGAGGACGTCCCCCGACTCGCAGTGCTTGCCGACCACGGTGGCCATGAGGGGCCGGTCGGCGCCCGTGCACCGGGGCAGGAACGCCTCGTACCCGCTGCCGTAGAGCACCGGCCGCGGGTTGTCGCTCATGCCCCCGTCGACCGCCACGTACGTGCGGATCCCGGGCAGGTGCTTCACCGTGCCCACCCGGTACAGCGTGACGGCCGCCGCCGCCGCGACGGCCCGCCCCGGCTCGGCCGTGACCCGCGTGCCGGCAGGGACGCCGGCGGCCGCGCAGGCGTCCCTGACGGCCGCCGCCCACGCCGTGATGGACGGCGCCTCCTCACCGGCCACGTAGGCGACGCCCAAACCCCCGCCGATGCACAGCTCGGGCAGGCCGAGCGGCGCGAAGAAGGCGGCCAGCACCTCGACGGCCTTGTCGAACGACGCCAGCAGGAACACCTGGCTGCCGATGTGGGCGTGCACGCCGACCAGGCGACCGGGCGCGTCGGCGCCGGTGAGGCGGGCGACGGCCTCGGCGGCGGCCCCGCTGGCGACGCTGAAGCCGAACTTGGTGTCCTCCTGGCCCGTCCGCACGTACTCGTGGGTGTGGGCCTCGACGCCCGGCGTCACCCGCACCAGCAGGTCCGCCCGCCGGGCGCCGGCGGCGACCAGCCGCTCGAGGCGGGCCACCTCGTCGAACGAGTCGACGACGATCCGTCCCACGCCCGCCTCCAGGGCACGGGCCAGCTCGTCCTCCGACTTGTTGTTGCCGTGGAGGACGAGACGCCCGGCGGGGACCCCGGCGGCCAGGGCGACGTGCAGCTCGCCGCCGGTGGACACGTCGATGCACATCCCCTCCTCGGCGACCAGGGCGGCCATCGCCGTGCACAGGAACGCCTTCGACGCGTACGCCACGCCGTCGCCGAAGGCGCCGACCGCTTCGCGGCAGCGCCGGCGCAGGTGCTCCTCGTCGTAGACGAACAGCGGCGTGCCGTGCTCCTGCGCCAGGCCCAGGACGTCGACGCCGCCGATGGACAGGCGGCCGTCGGCACCGACCTCGGCGGTGAGCGGCAGGAGCGACGGCGGGAGGGGGGGGATGGTTTTGACGCTACCTTTCGGTCCCCGCGACGAAGGGACCCGCATGGCCGACCCGATCGACGACCTCAAGCCCCGGTTCGCCCGGGCCATCGAGGCGGCCTTCGGTCCCGAGCACGCCGGCACCGACCCCGTGCTGCGCCGCTCGTCCTCCGAGCGCTTCGGCGACTACCAGGCGAACGCGGCGATGGCGCTGGCCAAGTCGGTCGGGCGCAACCCCCGCGAGGTGGCGGCGGCCATCGCCGAACGCCTCGACGTCGCCGGCGTCGCCGGGCCGCCGGAGGTGGCCGGCCCCGGCTTCCTCAACCTCCGCCTCCTCCCCGAGTACCTGTCGGCGGCCGTCGGTGCCCTGGCCGGCGACCCGCGGCTCGGCGTGGGTCCGGCGGAGCGGGCGCAGACGGTGGTGGTCGACTACTCGTCGCCCAACGTGGCCAAGGAGATGCACGTCGGCCATCTCCGCAGCACGATCATCGGCGACGCCATCGTCCGCGTCCTCGAGCACCTCGGCCACCGGGTCGTCCGCCAGAACCACCTGGGCGACTGGGGCACCAACTTCGGGATGCTCATCGAGCACCTCGACGAGGTCGGTGCCGAGGCGGCCGCCGAGCTCTCGGTCAGGGACCTCGAGTCCTTCTACCAGGAGGCGAAGCGCAAGTTCGACAGCGACCCGGCGTTCGCCGAGCGGGCCCGCCTGCGGGTGGTGGCGCTCCAGGGCGGGGACGAGGACGCCCGGCGTGCGTGGCGGCTCCTCATCGACCTGTCGACGGCCTACTTCTCGACGGTCTACGGGCTCCTGGGCGTGCGGCTCACCGACGACGACATCGCCGGGGAGAGCTTCTACAACGCGATGCTCGCCGACGTCGCCGAGGAGCTGGAGAGCAAGGGGCTGGCCGTGGTGGACGAGGGCGCCCTGTGCGTCTTCCCGCCCGGGTTCACCGGCAGGGACGGGAAGCCGTTCCCGCTGATGGTCCGCAAGAGCGACGGCGGGTTCGCGTACGACGCTACCGACCTGGCGGCCCTGCGCTACCGGGTGTGCGAGCTGGGCGCCGACCGGGTCGTCTACGTGGTCGACGCCCGCCAGGCCCAGCACTTCGCGCTGCTGTTCGCGGCGGGCGAGATGGCGGGGTGGCTGGGCGACGGCCGCCGGGCGGAGTTCGTCCCCTTCGGCACCGTGCTCGGGCCCGACGGCCGCCCGTTCAAGACCCGGGCGGGTGGCACGGTGAAGCTCATCGCCCTGCTCGAGGAGGCGGTGGAGCGAGCCGACGCCGTCGTCCGCGAGAAGAACCCCGAGCTCGACGCCGAGACCCGCCAGGAGGTCGCCCGCCAGGTGGGCGTCGGCGCCGTCAAGTACGCCGACCTCAGCAACGACCGGCTCAAGGACTACGTCTTCGACCTCGACCGGATGCTGGCCATGGACGGGAACACCGCGCCCTACCTCCAGTACGCCCACGCCCGCATCTGCTCCATCTTCCGCAAGGCCGCAGAGGTCGGAGCCCAGGCGGCGACCTCGGCGGTGACCGTGACGGCGCCGGCCGAGCGGGCCCTCGCCCTGCACCTCCTCTCGTTCGAGGGGGTGGTCCGGAGCACGGCCGACACGCTCCAGCCCCACCGCCTGTGCACGTACCTGTTCGAGCTGGCCGGCGCCTTCACCACCTTCTACGAGCACTGCCCCGTGCTGCGCGCCGACACGGAGGAGCAGCGTTCGTCACGGCTCGCCCTGTGCTCCCTCACCGCCCGGGTGCTCCGCCAGGGCCTCGACCTGCTCGGCATCGAGGCTCCCGAGCGGATGTAGCGCCGACTGCGTCGAGTACATGACAGCCCATTGCATCGGGACCGGTCTGCGTTCGTCGACCGCACGTCTCTGGTCCCCGGGCGCCGGCGTGCGCAAGGCTCGGTACGAGCTCGGCGGATGTCGCCCGCCGTAGACGACGCGACGACGAGGACGGCGGCCACGCGCTCGATGGTCGTCGGACCTGATCAGCGGTGGGCGCCCGCGGAACCGAGTTCGGGGGTCAACCCCGTCGGGCCGCGAGTGGGCCGCTGGTGCCGCCGCCCCGGACGGCGTCACGGTCGAACTGGGCGGCCTCGGTGGACCCTTCGAGCGCGAGCGTCGCCGTCCGGCCGCCGGCGACCACGCTCGCCACCCGGTCGAAGTAACCGGCCCCGACCTCACGCTGGTGGCGGGTCGCCGTGTACCCCTCGGCCTCCATGGCCAGCTCTCGTTCCTGGAGCCCGACGTACGCCGACATGTCGGCCTCGGCGTACCGGGAGGCGAGCTCGAACATCGAGGCGTTCAAGGCGTGGAACCCGGCCAGGGTGATGAACTGGAACCGGTACCCCATGGCGCCGAGCTCCTTCTGGAACCGGGCGATGGTCGTGTCGTCGAGGTGGCGCTTCCAGTTGAACGACGGCGAGCAGTTGTAGGCCAGCACCTTGTCGGGGTGGTGGGCGAGGACGGCCTCGGCGAAGCGGCGGGCGTCGTCGAGGTCGGGCGTGGAGGTCTCGCACCAGATGAGGTCGGCGTACGGGGCGTAGGCCAGCCCGCGGGCGATGGCGGACTCCATGCACGCCCGCGTCGCGAAGTAGCCCTCGGGCGTGCGCTCGCCGGTGAGGAACCGGTGGTCCCGCTCGTCCACGTCGCTGGTGACCAGCTCGGCGCCGAGGGAGTCGGTGCGGGCCACGACCAGGGTCGGGACGCCGGCGACGTCGGCGGCCAGGCGGGCGGCGACGAGGGTCCGCACGTGCTGGGACGTCGGCACCAGGACCTTGCCGCCCATGTGCCCGCACTTCTTCTCCGACGCCAGCTGGTCCTCGAAGTGCACCGCCGCCGCGCCGGCCTCGATCATCGCCTTCATCAGCTCGAAGACGTTGAGCGGGCCGCCGAAGCCGGCCTCGGCGTCGGCCACGACGGGCACCATCCACCGGCGCGACAGCGACCCCTCGGCCCACTCGATCTGGTCGGCCCGGCGCAGGGCGTTGTTGATGCGCCGCACCATCGACGGGACGCTGTTCGCCGGGTACAGGCTCTGGTCGGGGTAGACGTGCTCCGAGAGGTTGGCGTCCGCCGCCACCTGCCAGCCGCTGAGGTAGATCGCCTGGAGGCCGGCCCGCACCATCTGCACGGCCTGGCCGCCGGTCATGGCGCCCAGCGCGTGCACGTAGTCCCCGGTGTTTAGCAGCTCCCACAGCCGGGCCGCCCCGGCCCGGGCCACCGTGTGGTCGACCGGCATCGAACCCCGCAACCGGACCACGTCGGCCGCCGCGTAGTCGCGCCGGACGCCGGACCACCGCGGGTCCGCGGCCCAGGCCCGCTCCAGGGCGGCCCCCTCGGTGCGGAACCGGTCGTCGCCGTTGTGCACGTCGCCTCCTGACGTTCGTCGTGTCGGGGCCGTCAGCCGAGGAGCCGGCCGGCGGGAAGGGTGAGGAACTCGACGAACGGGTCGTCGAGGGCTGCGGAGAGGAACAGGGCCCGGGCCGCCGCGAACGGGCGGGTGACGAAGTCGTGGCCGCCGACGGTGGCGCGGAGCCGGTCCATCTCCTCGTCCGCCAGGTGGGTGACGAGGTGGCGGGTGACGACCTGGCCCTCGGCCAGCCGGACGCCGTGGTGCACCCACTGCCACACCTGCGATCTCGAGATCTCCGCCGTCGCCGCGTCCTCCATGAGGTTGTCGATGGCCGCCGCTCCGACGCCCCGGAGCCACGACTCGAGGTACCGGATCCCGACGCTGACGTTGGTGCGCAGCCCCTGCTCGGTCACGTGATCGCGGCAGATCCCCACGCGCAGGAGGTCGTCGGCCGTGACATCGACGTCCTCGCGCGTGCGGCCCAGCTGGTTCGGCCGGTCGCCCAGCACGCCGTCGAAGACGTCGCAGGCGACGGGGACGAGGCCGGGATGGGCGACCCACGTGCCGTCGAACCCGTCGCCCGCCTCCCGGACCTTGTCGGCCCGTACCCGGGCGAAGGCCTCCTCGTTGGCGGCGGGGTCACGGGGGTTCGGGATGAACGCCGCCATGCCGCCGATGGCGTACGCCTTGCGGCGGTGGCACGTGCGCACCAGCAGTTCGGTGTACGCCCGCATGAACGGCACGGTCATCGTCACCCACGACCGGTTGGGGAGCACCAGGTCGGGATGGCTCCGGAACTTCTTGATGACGCTGAAGATGTAGTCCCACCGACCGGCGTTGAGGCCGGAGGCGTGGTCGCGCAGCTCGTAGAGGATCTCGTCCGTCTCGAACGCGGCGGGCACCGTCTCGATGAGCACGGTCGCGCGGGTGGTGCCGTGCGGGATGCGCAGCTCCTCCTGGGCGGCGGTGAAGACGTCGTTCCACAGCCGGGCCTCGAGGTGGCTCTCCAGCTTGGGCAGGTAGAAGTACGGGCCCGAGCCCCGGTCGAGCAGCTCCCGGGCGTTGTGGAAGAAGGCCAGCCCGAAGTCGAACAAGCTGGCCGGCACCGGCTCGCCGTCGACGAGGACGTGGCGCTCCTCCAGGTGCCAGCCCCGGGGGCGCACCACCAGCGTGGCCGTCTCCTCGTTCAGCCGGTAGGTGCGGCCGGGCGCCTCGAAGGTGATGGTGCCCCGGACGGCGTCGCGGAGGTTGGCCTGGCCGGCGACGACGTTGGCCCACGTCGGCGACAGGGAGTCCTCGAAGTCGGCCATGAACACGCTGGCGCCGGAGTTCAAGGCGTTGATCATCATCTTGCGGTCGGTCGGGCCGGTGATCTCGACCCGGCGGTCGAGCAGGTCCTTGGGCGGCGGCGCCACCGTCCAACCCTGCTCCCGGATGGGGCGGGTGGAGGGCAGGAACCCGGGCCGCTCGCCGGCGTCGAAGCGGGCCTGGCGCTCGGCCCGCAGTGCCAGCAGCCGCCTGCGCTCGGTGCCGAAGCGCCGCTGGAGCAGGGCGACGAAGTCGAGCGCCGCCGGGGTGAGGACGTCGGCCTCGGCCGGCTCGCCCGTCCCCCGGATCTCCACCCTCCCGGTCTCCGCCACGGTCGTCACGTGCCCTCCTCCGCTCCGGCCGCTCGGTCCGCCGCCGGTGCAACTTCGTCGCTTCCTGCGGTTATCGCAGATCCGCCTACCTCGATCACGGATAAGATCAGATGAACTTTCGATGTACGGCGAGAGAGAGGAAAGTTCTTCATGGCCACGGCCAGCGCCGAGACGCTGATGTTCGGGCAGCGCCTGCGTCACCTCCGCCGCAGTCGCGGGCTCACGCTCGACGCCCTGGGCGAGAAGGTGGGCAAACCGGCGCCCTACCTGTCGCTGGTCGAGAACGGGCGGCGGGAGGCCCGGCTGTCGCTGATCGAGGGGCTGGCTGCGGCCCTGGGCGTGACGGCGTCGGAGCTCCTCAGCGGTCAGCCGCCGTCGCGTCGGGCGGCCCTGGAGATCGAGCTCCAGCAGGCCCAGGAGGACCCGCTGTACCGCTCGCTGCGGCTCCCCTACCTGAAGCCTTCGGCCCGCGTCCCCGACGACTTCCTCCACCACGTCGTCACCCTCTTCCACGCCCTCGAGGAGCGGGCCGCGGCGGCGCCGGCGCCCGAGGCGCCCCGCCTGGCCAACGCCGAGGTACGGGCCGAGATGCGCTCACGGGACAACTACTTCGCCCACATCGAGCGGCTGGCGGGCGAGGCGCTGGCGGCCGTCGGCTACGACGGCAGCGGCGCGGTGGCCGAGCGCACCCTCTCCGACCTCGTCGCCCACTTCGGATTCGACCTGCGGCGCGTGCAGGACATGCCCGTGTCCACCCAGGCGGTCGCCGATCTTCGCCACCGCCGCATCTACATCCACCAGCGCAACGCCCTGCCCACGCGCGTGGCCCGCTCGGTCGTCCTCCAGACGCTCGGCCACTTCGCCCTCGACCACGGCGAGCCGGCCGGGTTCGGCGACTTCCTCCGCCAGCGGGTCGAGGCGAACTACTTCGCCGGCGCCGTGCTCGCACCCGAGCGCCCGGCCGTCGAGCTGATGAGCCGGGCCAAGCGGGAGGGCGACCTGTCTCCCGAGGACCTCAAGCAGGTGTTCTACATCTCCTACGAGATGGCCGCCCACCGCCTCACCAACCTGGCCACCCACCACCTGGACGTCCCCGTCCACTTCGTGCGGGCCGACGACGAGGGCGTCGTCTGGAAGGCCTACGAGAACGACGGGATCCCCTTCCCCACCGATGCGGCCGGCGCCATCGAGGGCGAGCGAGTGTGCCGGTGGTGGGGCACGCGGCAGGCGTTCGGGTCGCTCGACCGCTTCGCCGTCCATGCCCAGTACACCGACACCCCGGCCGGGCGGTTCTTCTGCTCGACGAGCGTCGAGATCGACCGCCACCCGAACGAGGCGATCAGCATCGGCACCACGGCCGCCGCCGCCCGCTTCTTCCGGGGCCACGAGACCACCAACGAGGCGGAGTCAAGGTGCCCGGACGGGCCGTGCTGCCGTCGCCCCGAGCCCGAGGCGGCGGCCCGCTGGAACGGGCGGGTGTGGCCGTGGGTGCGCGTGCACCGCTACGTCATGGCCGCCCTGCCGCCGGGCGTGTTCCCGGAGGCCGACGCCAGCGAGGTGTACGACTTCCTCGACCGCCACGCGCCGGTCACCGGCTGACCCGGCGCGCGGTCCGGGCGGTGCGGAGCCTGCCGGCACCGCTTCTGGCACCAGGAATCGACACCATGGTGCCGATTCCTGGTGCCAGACCCGGGGTGCGGGCGGTGCCGACGGTGCCGGCGTGCCGACCGTGCCGGCGGGCGGGGTCCTCAGCTGGCGGGGCCGATCAGCTCCTCGACCCGCTGGAGGAGGAGCAGGGGGTCGAACGGCTTGGTGAGGTACCCGTCGGCGCCGCTCTCGTCGCCGGCTCGCAGGTCCGCCTCCTGCGCCTTGGCGGACAGGAGCATGACGGGGATGTCCGCCGTGTCGGGATCGGACTTCAGCTCCCGGGCCACGTCCAGCCCGCTCATCTTCGGCATCATGATGTCGAGCACGACGATGTCCGGCCGCTCCGCCCGCGCCCGGGCGAGGCCTTCCAGCCCGTCGCTGGCCACCAGGACGGTGTAGCCCTCCATCTCGAAGTTCACCCGGAGGAGCCTCTGGATGACAGGGTCGTCATCCACCACCAGAACCGTCGCCACCGCAGCCATCCTAGGCGTCGCGGGCCGACCGCCTAGGATTGGGAGGCCCGCCCTCGTAGCTCAGCGGATAGAGCATCGGCCTCCGGAGCCGGGTGCGCAGGTTCGAGTCCTGCCGAGGGCGCCACATTCGGAACGGTGACCGTCGCTACTTCGACGGGACGAGGGCGGCCACGGCCACGCCCTTGTCGGCGGCCGAGCCGAGGAAGCGGGCGTCGCCGAAGGAGAACACGCCGCCGTCGGTGGCCACGAACCGGTAGCCGGCGCCCGAGGGCGTGGCCACCATGGCGGTGATGGGCCGGTTGAGCGTGAGCGCCCCGGTCGAGCCGTGGAACGGGGCGTCGCCGAAGGCGAAGATCCCGCCGTCGGAGGCGACCAGCCAGTAGCCCCGGCCCGACGGCGTGGAGGCCATGCCCACCACCGGCTTGTTGAGCCTGATCGCCCCCGTCGAGCCGGAGAACCGGGCGTCGCCGAAGGCGAAGATGCCGCCGTCTGAGGCGACCAGCCAGTACCCGTCGCCCGAAGGGGTGGCGGCCATGCCGACGATGGGCTGGTTGAGCTTGATCGCTCCCGTCGACCCGAAGAACCGGGCGCCGCCGAAGGAGAAGATGCCGCCGTCGGACGCCACCAGCCAGTACCCGTTGCCCGAAGGGGTGGCGGCGATGCCGACGACAGGCCGGCTGAGGGCGAGGGTGGCGGCCGAGCCGTGGAAGGCGGCTGCCCCGACCGTGTGGATGCCGCCGGCGGAGGTGGCCACCCAGGCGCCCGACCCGTCGGGCGTCGCCGCCGCGCCGACCACCGGCTTGGCCGGGTCGACGGGAAGGGCCGCCGTCGAGCCGGTCGCGCCGGTCTCGCCGAAGGTGAAGGTCCGCCCGTCGATGCCCACCACCCGGTAGCCGCCGGGACCGGCGACCGCCGGCGCCGACGGGGCCGGCGGTCGCCGGTCCCGGCGGCTACCGGGTGGTGGGCAT